>URTH01000200.1 GCA_900550775.1 uncultured Eubacteriales bacterium
GAGGAATTGGGCAGCATCGAAAATGGCGATTCCCTGCGTGAGACGCTTAAAAAAGAACTTGAAAAAGAAAAGACGGTTCTGGGCGACCTCGCAAAGGAATTGACGCTGCGGCGGACCGAGACGGCCAAGGATTTACAAACCAAAATCATGGAGGAGCTCTATGATTTGGATATGCAAAAGATGCGGTTTTCCGTTGGGATCGAGCCAATCCAAAAGGACGGTGCACCGCATTTTACGGCAGATGGATGCGACCGGGTGGAATTTTTTATTTCGGGTAACCCCGGCGAGCCGTTAAAGCCGCTGGTAAGGATTGCGTCCGGCGGCGAAATGTCACGGATTATGCTGGCGATAAAATCGGTGTTTGCGGACGGCGACGTTGTGGAAACATTGATTTTTGACGAGATTGACACCGGCGTCAGCGGCCGTGCCGCACAAAAGATTGCCGAAAAGCTTTGCATGCTTGCAAAGCATCACCAGATTCTGTGCATTACGCATCTGGCACAGATTGCCGGTATGGCAGATGTGCATTACCTGATTGAAAAGCATTCCGATCAGGAATCCACGGTGACATCGATCCGTCAGCTTGACGAGACGGAACGCAAGGCAGAGCTGGCCAGAATCATTGGCGGCGTTAAGGTGACCGATCTGACGATGCAGGCCGCGCAGGAAATGTTAAACCTGGCAGCCGCGGTGAAAGAGAGGCGGTAGGATATGGCGTTGCGACAGTACGGTTATGTCACGGCGGTTATCGGCGATACGGCAAAAATCCGCGTTGATCGCCAAAGCGCATGCGGCGGAAACTGCGGCGCATGTCACGGCTGCCCGAGCGGCGCGGTTTTGATTGAGCAAAAGAACGACCCAGGCCGTCCGTTTTTCATCGGCGAAAGGGTGATTCTTGTGATGCCGTTCCGCAGCTTTTTTTCCGGGTTGCTGCAAAGCTACGGCACACTGGCGGTCTCGCTCTTTGGCGGCGCCGTCCTGGGATATCTGATCGGCAGGACGGAGGGCGGCTGCGTACTTGGCGGCTTTTTGGGGCTTTTGATCGGCGGTGCGGTCATGACCCTTTTACAAAAGAAGAGGTTTTTGCCTGTTCGCGTTTTGCGCGAAGAGGCGGAAAACAGTGCATCATCTTATTTTGATAAGGGAAAGGATACCAAGCATTTATGAGAGAGCCAAAGCGAATCACCGTTTTTTTGGGGTATTACGGCAGCGGCAAGACAGAACTTGCCGTTAACTATGCGCTGTACCTGAAAAAACTGGGTAAAAAAGTTACCATTGTCGATTATGATTTTGTCAATCCTTATTACCGAACCTACGATGTCAAAGAAATGTTGTCGCAAAACGGAATTTCGGTCATTGCCTCGGCGTACGCAAACACCAATCTGGAAAACCCCGCGCTCCCGGCGGAGGTCGCGTCTGTGTTTGAGGAAAAAGACCGCTATGTCGTTTTTGATGTCGGCGGCGGTGAGGACGGCGCCATTCCGCTGGGACGGTATCATTTGGAGTTTTCCAAAGAGGTGTGCGATGTGTTTTTTGTCTTTAACGCACGCAGATTGATGACGGCCGACCTTGCCGGTGCGCTGGAGGCATATGCGGAGATTGCCGCTGTCTCGCGCCTGGCGGTGACGGCCATCATCAACAATACGCATTTAAAAGAAGAAACAGACGCGGCCATGCTTTTGGAGGGACAGGAGATTGCCGAGGCGCTGGCAGAGCGAACGCATCTCCCGATCGCGTATCTCAGCGGCAAGCCCGAAGTCCTTGCCGATTTGCCGCCGCGATATCGGGAAATGGAATTTCCCATTCACTGTTATATCAATCTGATCTTTTAAGGAGGAGAATGCATATGGCAAAGGTTACGTTTCGGACGGAACGATGTAAGGGCTGCGGTCTGTGTACCACAGTTTGTCCTAAAAAAATTGTTCAGATGGACTTACATGCGATCAATGAAAAAGGCTTTCATCCGGCCGGAGTGACGGATGAGGCGCAGTGTATCGGTTGTGCATTTTGCGCAACGATATGCCCGGATTGCGTCATCAAGGTGGAAAAATAGGAGGGATTGCAATGAAAAAAAAGGTTTTAATGAAGGGCAATGAAGCGTTGGCCGAATCGGCGATTCGCAGTGGATGTCGTTTTTTCTTTGGTTATCCCATCACGCCGCAGACTGAGGTCGCAGCGTATATGGCAAAGCAGATGCCAAAGCGCGGCGGCACCTTTTTGCAGGCGGAGAGCGAAATCGCGGCAATCAATATGGTGTACGGCGCGGCCGGCGCCGGTGCACGGGTGATGACAAGCTCGTCCAGTCCCGGTATCAGCTTAAAGCAGGAGGGAATCTCCTATATCGCCGGGGCGGATCTTCCTTGTGTGATTGTGAATATTGTGCGCGGCGGTCCGGGACTCGGCGGGATTCAGCCGGCGCAGTCCGACTATTTTCAGGCAACCAAGGGCGGCGGCCACGGTGACTATCACTTGCTTGTTTATGCACCGTCCTCCGTACAGGAGATGTCGGATCTTGTCAGCCTTGCATTTGATAAGGCGGATGAATATCGTATGCCGGCCATGATTATGGGAGACGGTATGCTGGGTCAGATGATGGAGCCGGTTTCTTTTCGGGAAGAGCGCAGCTTAGAGAGCCTTCCCCAAAAGCCGTGGGCGACCACCGGCACCAAGATGCAGCGAAAAAAGAACATCATCAACTCGCTTTACTTAACGCCGGAGGAGTTGGAGGAGCGCAACAACACCCGTGAAAAGCGTTACCAAACCATCATAGAGACCGAGACACGCGCCGAGGAATACCGAACCGAGGACGCGGATTTTATCATTGTGGCATACGGTACCATTGCCAGAATTGCTATGTCGGCAGTCAACATGCTGCGCGAACAGGGAATCAAAGCCGGACTGATACGGCCGATTACCCTGTGGCCGTTTCCGGCAAAGACGATTCAAAGGTATGCGGATCAGGCAGAGGCGTATTTTACGGTAGAGATGAGCCAGGGTCAGATGGTAGAGGACGTTCGGCTTGCGGTCAACGGGAAAAAGCCGGTCTATTTTTACGGCAGAAACGGCGGCATGGTGCCGGATCAGGACGCGATCATGCAGCAGGCGAAGCAATATTTTCAAAAATAAGAAGGAGTGGATCGAATGAAAACCGTATTTGAAAGACCGCATGCGCTCAGCGACGTGACACTTTCTTATTGCCCGGGCTGTACGCACGGTATCATCAACCGTCTGGTGGCAGAGGTCATTGACGAACTCGGCCAGGAGGGAAACACCATCGGAATCGCTCC
>URTH01000201.1 GCA_900550775.1 uncultured Eubacteriales bacterium
AAAAGAAACCCTTAAAGGTTCTCCTGCTCCGGGGGCAGAGCTTCCGCCAGCAGGGCGGCCAGGCCGCTGTAGCGCAGGTTCTGGCGGATGTTGGACATCATCCGGTTCACCACGTCCCGCCGGCCCACCACGATGCAGAGCTTCCGCCCGCGGGTGACGCCGGTATAGAAGAGGTTGCGGTAGCACAGGCGGGGCGGCACCTGTGCCGCCGGGAGGATGACCGCCGGGAACTCGCTGCCCTGGCTTTTGTGTACCGTGATGGCATAGGCAAGCTCCAGCTCGTCAAGCAGCATGTAATCGTAATGCACCAGGCGGTCATCAAACAACACGGTCAGTTTCTGGTTCTTCTGATCCATTGCGGTGATAAACCCCACATCGCCGTTAAATACGCCAAGCCCCTTTTCACCGCCGTCAACGCGCTCCCACTCTAACTGATAGTTATTTTTGGTCTGCATCACCTTGTCTCCCAGGCGAAAAACGCTGTGGCCGGTAATTCGTTCCGGCTTGCCGGACTCCGGCGGATTAAACGCCTCCTGCAGGACGGCGTTAAGGTTCTGTACCCCGATCAGCGATTTTCTGGTCGGCGTCAGTACCTGAATCTGGGACAGATTGCTCAGCCCGTACGCCTTTGGCAGACGCCGCGTACACAAATCCGCAATCGTATCCGGCAGGGTCATGGGATCCTCACGCGTGACTAAAAAGAAGTCATTGTCAAAGTCGTTTAACATCGGCATCTCACCGCGGTTGATCCGATGCGCATTCATTACGATCATGCTCTCCCGTGCCTGCCGGAAAATTTCAGTCAGTCGAATACAGGTCAGCACATCGCTTTCGATAATATCCTTCAGCACGTTCCCGGCGCCGACTGAGGGCAGCTGATCGCTGTCTCCGACCATCACCAGTCTTGCGCCCCGCGGCAGCGCATCAAGCAAGCTATCCATCAGCAAAATGTCCACCATGGACATCTCATCGACAATCAAAACGTCACAGTCCAGCGTGTTTTGCGCGTTGCGCCCAAACCGCGACCCGACCTCGTCCACGCCGGGCGTAATCTCCAGCAGACGGTGTATGGTCTTTGCCTCCATACCGCAAAGCTCGGTAATCCGCTTGGCTGCGCGCCCGGTCGGCGCGGCAAGCAGCACCCGTTTGCGCGATTGCTGCATCAGGGTAATCATCATTTTAATAATGGTCGTCTTACCGGTACCGGGGCCGCCGGTAATCACCATTGCCGCATTTTGAAACACGCAGCGCACGGCCTCCAGCTGCGCCTCTGCCAGCGAAATATGACACTCTGCTTCCGCCTCTTCGATCTTTTGGTTGATCTCTTCGACGCCGATGTCAAAAACCAGCTGCGACATCTCCAAAAGCCGTGCCGCCACTCTCTTTTCCGCGTCATAGTATAATCTGAGATACAGCGCGTCATATTCGCCCATATTCGCCAAAACCAGCTGCTCGGAAAGAAGCATTTCCGAAATGGCCTCTTCGGCAACGCCGCGGTCAATCTCCAAAAACTGACACGCCTGGTTCACCACTGCCGATCTTGGCAAAAAGGTATGCCCGTTTAAGTAGCCGATCTGCCGCATCAGACATGAAATCCCGGCCGAGACCCGCTCCTTGGAGTTGGGGTTTAGCCCCATCTCTTTGGCGATATGGTCTGCCATCTGAAAGGTGATCCCCTCCACATGCTGCGCAAGAATGTAAGGGTTTTCCTTCACCATGGAGATGGTAGAAATGCCGAACTTTCCGAACGCCTTAAACGCCGCGCCCGGTGACATTCCGTATTTTTGAAAAAACATCACGACCTCACGAACGCCGATCAGCTCCATAAATTTTTTGTAGATGGCGTCAACCTTCTTCTTGGTCAGCCCGGAAATGGTTAAAAGCCGATCCGGCTCATGCTCCATGACCTCCAGCGCCTCACTGCCAAAGGCCTCCACAATCCGCCGCGCCGTCGTTTTTCCGATTCCGGGAAGAAGCCCGGACGATAAATAACGCTCAATCTCATCTTCCGTGGAGGGGAGCTTTCGCTCATAGCCCTCGACCTTAAACTGATCCCCATACTCGACATGGGTCACCCATTCTCCGTAGACCAGGACGGTTTCGCCCTCCGCAAGGTTTGGCATATAGCCGGTCAGGGTAATCAGCTGTCCGCCGCTGGAGATGTCACAAACCGTATAGCCGTTTTCCGCATTCTCGTAGATGATATTTTCAACGACGCCCTCCATCTTTAGCATGCTCCGGCCCCCTTTTTGTCATTTTTTCTGCATTTTATTATAATGCAAACGTATCAAAAATACAAGCTATTTTTAAGAAATCGCGGCTTTGACACCTGTTTTGCCGCACCGGACACCGTGTTTTTTTCATAACAAAGGCCCCGTTCATCAAGAACAGGGCCCTTTATCCGCTGTGTTGTCAAAGCGTGCTCGCAAAAACCGCCGTCGCGCTCTGCGTCTTAGAAAGCGCAGAGGTTTGCGAACTGTTTCCGCATGCCGCAACAATAAATGCCAAAATCAATACCGACAAGAGAAGTATAAACCGTCTCATCGCCATTCCTCCCCAATTCCCTCCAGAATTTAAAACCGAGACGATTATACACTATTTGAATTCCGATGTCAAGCATTAAGAAGTCTGTAAACCTTAAAATTCGATTACAGTCACGCACGATGTATGCCGCATCTTTGACAAGAACTCTGTTTTATCAGGGCGCTGCTGCAAATTCCGACTTTAAAATTTTTTGCGGTGTCGGCGCATAAGGCGTAAAATCCTCATCCCAGATATAAATTTTTACATAGTCCATATCACCGGTCAGTCCGATTTCTTCATTGTTTCCCGTATATGAGACCGCTTTCATATCCAGCAGCTGTCTGCCCCGGTATCCTGCCGCGATAATCAGCTTTCCGTGTTCCAGATTGATTCCTGACACCGTTACGGTGCAGCCGTCCCCCGTCTGTACCGCATCGCTTTGCACCATCGGCATGTACTCTATCTCCGCCTCCTGAAGAAGATAGTTCCCCTCGCCGACTTTCACCGATGCCCACTGATCGGGCGTATGACTGCATACCACCGTCTTTAGCTTCGACAGATTATAGGTAAATGCATAATCACTGATATACCTTACCGTTTTGGGAATCACCATCTCGGTCATCGATGACGGCGCATACAAAAATGCACTTCCGGCGATCAGTCTTGTTCCGTCCCGGATTTCAAATTTTTCCGGGTTATAATCGTTGTCTTCTTTTGTATGAAGAAGGCAGCCGTCCAAATAAAAGTATACGC
>URTH01000202.1 GCA_900550775.1 uncultured Eubacteriales bacterium
GGATTGCGTCAGAATGTCCCTGGCTTACACCTTTGCCCCAGAATGTGTAATCATTTCCATCCGGAAGAATCGCATTCGCATACAGTCTGTTCAGGGAGAACATACCGGGATCCCAGCCGATCGAGATGATGCCGATCTTGCCGCTCTCTTTGGCGGCGGCATCAACGTTTGCAAAGTGCTGCGGTATCTTTGCATGGGTATCAAAGCTGTCAATGACGTTGAAAAGCTTTGCAAAAGCGGGCGTCTGTACCGGAAGATCGGTTGCGCTGCCGCCGCAGATGATCAAAACGTCGATTTTGTCTTGCATGGACGCCGCGTCATCTGCCGAAAGCACCGGAACGCCCTCTGTCATGATGCTTACACTCTCCGGGTTTCTGCGGGTAAACACGGCGGCAAGCTCCATATCCGGGTTTTGCCGAATGGCACATTCCACACCGCGGCCCAAATTGCCGTATCCTAAAATTCCAATTCGCATTGTTTTCGTCTCCTTTGTTTGGTTCCTTTCCAAATTCCCTCCGTTATTATATCACAAGGAACGAGAATGTCAACCGTAATCAAAAAACAAAATCCTTTTGTTGTGTAGATGGGCTTTGACAACCGCAATATTTTGTGTTACAATAAAAAAGTGTGCGGCAAATCGCACAGACGAAATGGGAAGATAGTTTTGGAGGTAGGCAGATGGCTGCAAAATCGTATGATAATTCCAGTATTTCTTCGCTGAAGGGGGCGGATCGTGTCCGCAAACGTCCGGCGGTAATTTTCGGCTCGGACGGAATCGAAGGGTGCCAGCATTCGATGTTTGAGATTCTCTCAAACTCCATTGACGAGGCCAGGGAGGGCTTTGGCAATGTGATTTATGTGACGCGGTACCTGGATTACTCGATCGAGGTTGAGGACTTTGGCCGAGGAATCCCGGTGGAATATAACGAAAAAGAAAAGAAGTACAATTGGGAGCTGGTCTTTTGTGAGTTGTACGCCGGCGGCAAATACCAGAACAATGCCGGCGGTAACTATGAGTTCTCGCTGGGATTGAACGGACTCGGCGCCTGTGCGACACAGTACAGTTCTGCCTATATGGATGTTGAGATTTTGCGCGACGGCTATAAATTTAATTTGCACTTTGAAAAGGGCGAAAACATCGGCGGATTGGAAAAGACCAAGTTTCGGCACCGCCACACCGGCAGCCGTATCCGCTGGAAGCCGGATATGAGCGTTTTTACGGATATTCGGATTCCGCTGGAGTTCTATCAAAGCACGTTAAAGCGGCAGGCGGTTGTCAATTCCGGGCTGCGGTTTGTACTCAAAAATGAGACGGAGCCGGGTGTGTTTGAAGAGTTTGAATACTATTACGAAAACGGAATCGTCGATTACGTCAAGGAGCTTTGCGGCGGCAAGGAGCTGACGAATGTTCACTTTATCGAGACGGAGCGCAAGGGCCGTGACCGTGAGGATTTGGAAGAATATAAGGTGAAGATGAGCTTTGCCTTTTGTTTCAATAATGAAATCAACGTGCTGGAATATTATCACAATTCCAGCTACTTAGAGTACGGCGGTGCGCCGGATAAGGCGGTGCGCAACGCTTTTGTCTACGCAATCGATCAGTATTTAAAGCAAAACGGCAAATATAATAAAAATGAGGGGAAAATTCAGTTTTCCGATATTGAGGACAGCTTGGTTCTGGTCAGCAATTCGCTCTCTACCATGACCAGCTACGAAAACCAGACCAAAAAGGCCATCACCAATAAGTTTATCCAGGACGCCATGACCGAATTCCTGCGGGAGCAGCTCAGCATTTATTTTATTGAAAATAAGATGGACGCAGAAAAAATCTGTACCCAGGTTCTGGTGAACAAGCGCAGCCGCGAAACGGCAGAAAAGACGAGAATCAACGTCAAGAAAAAGCTGGGCGGCACGCTGGACGTGGCAAATCGGGTCAAAAAGTTTGTGGACTGCCGCAGCAAGGATGTTTCCCGGCGTGAGGTGTATATCGTGGAGGGCGACTCGGCGCTCGGCGCATGTAAGCTGGGACGGGACAGTGAATTTCAGGCGATTATCCCGATCCGCGGTAAAATCTTAAACTGCTTAAAGGCAGAGTATGACAAGATCTTTAAAAGCGACATTATTGTGGATCTGTTAAAGGTTTTGGGCTGCGGCGTGGAAATCTCCAGCAAGCATAATAAGGACTTAAATTCCTTTGAACTGGATAATCTGCGCTGGAGCAAGGTAATTATCTGT
Source organism: uncultured Eubacteriales bacterium (assembly GCA_900550775.1). Taxonomy (GTDB): domain Bacteria; phylum Bacillota; class Clostridia; order Monoglobales; family Monoglobaceae; genus Ructibacterium. Next base: position 2,236 of record URTH01000202.1, read on the forward strand.
ACCGATGCGGACGTTGACGGTTACCAGATTCGCACCTTGATTTTAACCATGATCTATCGGCTGGTTCCGACCCTGATTGAAAAGGGTTATGTTTATATCGCAGAATCGCCGCTTTATGAAATTACCTGCAAGGACAAGTCCTATTTTGCCTTTAACGAGGCGGAAAAGGCAGCGCTGATGAAAAAGCTGGAGGGAAAGAAGTATACCCTGCAAAGAAGTAAGGGGCTTGGTGAAAACCAGCCGGAGATGATGTGGGAAACCACCATGAACCCGGAAACCAGACGGCTGATTAAAGTGATGCCGGATGATATGGAAAAGACGAAGGAAATGTTTGATCTGCTTTTGGGAGACAATCTGACCGGGCGGAAAGAACATATTGCAAACGTGGGTCATGACTTTATTGCATTGACAGATGTAATGTAAAGGAGCAGAACGTATGAAAAAACCCATCATAGAAGAACAACAAATTACCGATACCTTAGAGCAAAATTACATGCCCTATGCGATGAGCGTGATTATCTCCCGTGCAATCCCGGAGATTGACGGGTTTAAACCCTCTCATCGCAAGCTGCTTTATACCATGTATAAAATGGGGCTGCTGAGCGGAGGACGTACCAAGTCGGCCAACGTGGTCGGACAGACCATGCGCCTGAATCCGCACGGCGATGCGGCGATTTATGATACCATGGTTCGTCTGACCGAGGGAAACGGCGCTCTGCTTTTGCCGCTGGTGGATTCGAAGGGTAACTTTGGCCGGCAGTATTCCAGGGATATGGCGTGTGCCGCCTCCCGTTACACCGAGGTAAAACTATCCAAGGTCTGCAGCGAGATCTTTCGCGATATGGACAAGGACACGATCGATTTTGTGGATAATTATGACGGCACCATGAAGGAGCCGGTTCTCTTGCCGACAACGTTTCCGAACATTTTGGCAAATCCGAACCAGGGTATCGCAGTCGGCATGGCGTCCAATATTTGCAGCTTTAACTTAAAGGAGCTATGC
>URTH01000203.1 GCA_900550775.1 uncultured Eubacteriales bacterium
AGCATACCGCCAACCTTTAAAATAAACATGATGATAATTGTGGTTGCAATTCCCGGAAGTGAAACATATCTCATTTTGTTCCATCTTCCGCAGCCGTCAATCTCAGCGGCCTCGTAAAGTTCCATGCTGACCCCCGACAGGGCAGCAACATATATGATAGAATCCCAGCCGACACCCTGCCATATATTTGAAATAATATAGATCGGAACAAAGCAATTCGGTCTGTCCAAAAGACTCCCCTGAGTGCCGAGAAGGGAGTTTACCGCACCGCCGATCAGCCCGTCTCCCGATACAAAGGTCTTTATCATCGCACAAATAACGACAAGCGAAATAAAGTATGGCATATACGATATGGTCTTAATCGCACCGGCCATTTTTTTATTTGTCATTTCGTTTAATAAAAGTGCAAAAATAATCGGCGCAGGAAACCCGAATAAAATAGACGAAAGACTGATCGAAAAGGTATTTTTCAAAACAGTCCAAAAGGATCTGCTCTTAAAAAAATTGATAAAGTGTTCCAGGCCAACCCATTCACTACCCATAATTCCGTCCAACGGTCTAAAATTCTCAAATGCAATAATTGCGCCGTAAATCGGTTTATAATGAAACAATATGTAGTATATTAAAACAGGCAGCACAATAAGATACGCAACCTTATTCTTCCGCCAATCCTTTTTTAAAGTTTCACCAAGGCCGATCTTCTTTTTCATCATACCCGTTTTTGCTCGTGCTAACATTTTCTCCTCCTCATGAAACGCAAATCCTCATCTATGTAAAAAGTCAAAGCTTACTTATTTTCAAATCCGTTCTAAATTTGCATAACAGGGAAGAAATTCTTCCCTGTTATGCAACAACCAACCAAAAATCGCAAAATCTGTTTTATGAACACAGAACCGTGATTATCTCTTTTCGTATCTTTCATACGCAGCCTGGTAAATGCTTAAAACTTCATCAATGCCAAGGCTCTTTAATCCCTCTTTAAACGCAGGGTACTTTTCCATGGGTTCGATATTGCTGATAAACTTTAACACGCCCGTTTCAACATAGGTATCGATTTCCGTCTTAAGTTCAGCGATTCTGCTGCTTTCGTCGCTGCTAAACGTAATCAGCGGAAGCAAATGTTCCTTTGCATGGGTATCTCCCCAAACCTCGATCGACTTTTTCTGTGCCGGAAGAGCGGCAAACTGTTCCATATACCGGCCGTCTCTCACTGAAGGCGCAGCGCCGTTGGGATAGGTATAAATACCGATCATGTCGCTAAAGCTCTTGCCCTCCGGGTTGTTTGTGATAAGCTCTGTATACGTCGGATATCCGTCAATCATTTCATAGGACTCACCCTCGATACCAAAGCTAAAGAGCATCCGTCCCTCGTCACTGTAACCGTAATCCAAAAGCTTGTAGGCCGCGTCAAGATTTTTGCAATCCGGCGTTATGCAAGCGCTTCCAAAGGACATGTATTCGTTGACTCTGTGGCCAAAGAACGGCTTTTCTCCTTTGACCTTCGTCGGGAACGGCGCCGGCTGAAGATTTGCATTGGGATCGATTTCTTCTAAAGCGGGCTGCCACTGACCGATTCCGCCGCCGGTGTTTCCGACCGTTGCAATCGAATCACCGTTCAGCATATTCTGTTTTACGGTTTTGGAATCCACATTGGCAATGTTGGTGTCTATAAGGCCTTTTTTATACCAATCTGCCATCACCTTCACAAACTCTTCCATTGCATCCTCATTTGGCGCGTATTTGATTTTTCCGTTATCAACATAATAGTTTGGCGCAAGGTCAAACGCAGACAGAAGCCAATAAGCAGCCTGCGAGGAAGAATTGAGCGCTAAAGTGAACGGCGCCCTCAGCCCAAGCTCGTTCTTTGCCTTGGTTAAAACGTTCGTCCATTCGTCAATCGTCTCAGGCATCTGACAACCGATTTTATCAAGCATATCCTGACGGACAATAATGCCCGTATAGGTCAGCAGGTAATCATCGCCATAGATATTCGGGAAACAATAGTATGTTCCGTCATCAAGCTTCACCTGTCTGTCAATGTCCGGATGTTCGGAAAGATACTTTTTCAGATTGGGCGCTCTGTCAAGGTCAAGCGGAATAATCACCTTATCCTCTAACGCCTTTGCCGCACCGCCCGGATAGCTTTCCGCAAACTGATACTGGATAATATCCGGCAGGTCGCCCGATGCAATCTTTAAATTAAGCTGCTCTGCCACCTGGCCGTTTACGGGATGGATAAAGTCTACATCGATTCCAAGCTCTTCCAGCATCTTTTTGTACTGCGGAAGCTCACCCATTTTGTTTACGCCCGTAGAAATCTGATTTCCAAACTCAACCCAGTAAGTCAGCTTATTATCCGACGCCTCTTTGACTTCTTTTTTTCCGCACCCCGTTACAAGCATCAGCGCCGCTGTAACCAGTGCCATTGTTTTTACCAGCTTTTTCATCCTATTATCCTCCATTTTTATTTTGTCATGACATAATCTCTGATAAATGCATAAATCTTATTGGCAAGCGCCGCATGTCCCGCACCGTTCGGATGAAGTCCGTCCGATAAATAATGATCTGCATTATACCTGTTAATTCCCGACTCTGCGTATGCGTCAAAGAAATAAACATTACTGTACTCCTCCGCAACCTTTCCGATTGCTTTGCCATAGTCGGCTATCTTATATCCGATTCTGTTTTCCGTAACATCCGCACAGTTATCGGGTACGCCATCCCATACATTCCGATAAAACGGAGCGATTGCAACAATTTTAATGTTGGGATTTGCCGCAGTCAGCGTTTCGATTGCGTATCGCAGACCGCCTGTAACCGTGGTAATATCCTTGGGGTTTCTGGGGTTTGCGATATCAACGTTTCCGGACCAGTCATTGGTTCCGTACAAGATTGTTACAACATCGGTTTTGGTGATGTCCGCACTGTCCATTGCCGCAAATCTTTCTTCATTGATTTGAGAACCTGTGTAATTTGTGCTGATGTCTGCCGACGTCTTCTTTTTTGCCAAAACATCAGCAACACCGGATGCACAAACGTTGGTATCCCAAGCCATATCCGTGGACGAAACGCCGACATTGGTGACCTCGGCTCCCAGCGAAGCCAGGTACGAGGGATAAGTTTGATTGCTCATTCCCGTGATTGAGTCGCCGATGGTTATGATTTTTACACCGTCAAGCGCCCCGTTCCATTCCTGGTTTGTCTGGAGCGGCTCTAACGTGTCT
>URTH01000204.1 GCA_900550775.1 uncultured Eubacteriales bacterium
GGCTATCAATTCAAAGCAATATCTTGCTGAAAACTGACTTTTTCGACAGTCTGAAAGCGCGGCCAGCCGCGCTTTTTTCATTCATATCCGTATTCATTTTTCTTCAATGCCGCAGGTTTTTGCATAAGCCCTAACCATTTCCAAAAGGTTTGTTAGCTGTTCGTTTGTCATTTCTTTGATGTACTTATTCAGTATCGTCTCGACATTGTGCGTCGACACGCCAAAAAGAATGTAGTCAGCATCAATATCCAGCGCCGTGCAAATATCCTTAAACTTTGCAATGGACATGCCCGACAAACCTCTTTCAATATTACTTATCTGCTGCGGATTGCAAACACCGGCTTTCTCCGAAAGCATTTCCTGCGTCATACACCTTTTTAATCTGGTTTCCCTTATTCGCTCACCGATTTTAGCATTGTTTTCATTCAATTTATTCATGGCTTTATCTCTAAATTCTGTTTCCGAGTACGGCAACCTTTTCCGCACGGTACTGCGCAAACCGATCCTCATCCAGAGCCTGCCGGATTTCTTCCATCAAGTGATTATAAAAATACAGATTATGGATGACCGAAAGCCGCATCGCCAGCATCTCCTTTGCCTTAAACAGGTGTCTGAGGTAAGCACGGGAGAAGTTTTGGCAGGTATGACAATGGCACATCGGATCAAGCGGCGCGTCATCGCGCTCATATTTTGCGTTCCAGATATTGACGATCCCCTGTGAGGTAAACAGCGTACCGTGCCGCGCGTTTCGGCTCGGCATCACACAGTCAAAAAAGTCCACACCGCGCGCAACCCCCTCTAAAATATTGACCGGGGTTCCGACGCCCATCAGATCCCGGGGTTTCTCCTTCGGCATAAACGGCTCGACCGCCTCGATAATCCCGTACATCTCCTCGGCCGTCTCGCCGACCGCAAGTCCGCCGATGGCGTAGCCGTCCAGATCAAGCTCTGCAATTTCTTTCATATGGGCAATTCTAAGATCCGCATAGGTGCTGCCCTGATTGATGCCAAAGAGCATCTGATGCGGATTGACGGTCTGCTCCATGCCGTTAAGGCGTGCAAGCTCTGTCTTGCAGCGTTTCAGCCAGCGTGCCGTCCTTGCCACCGAATCCTTAACGTAGTTTTTTTCGCAGGGGTTTTCAATGCATTCATCAAAGGCCATCGCAATGGTCGAGCCAAGATTCGACTGAATCCGCATGCTTTCCTCCGGCCCCATAAAAATCTTTCGGCCGTCAATATGGGAGGAAAAATAAACGCCCTCCTCCTTGATATTTCTGAGCTTTGCCAGAGAGAACACCTGAAAACCGCCGCTGTCGGTCAAAATCGGTCGATCCCAGTTCATAAACCGATGCAGTCCGCCCATGTCGCGCACCACCTCATCGCCGGGACGCAGATGCAAATGATACGTATTGGAAAGCTGCACCTGACAGCCGATTTCCTTTAAATCAAAGGTCGTAAGGGCACCCTTGATCGCGGCCGCCGTTCCGACATTCATAAACACCGGCGTCTGAATCGTGCCGTGCACCGTCTGAAAACTGCCGCGGCGCGCCGCACCGTTTTGCTTGATTAACGTGAACATGATGTCTCTCCTTCCAGGTACATTGCGTCACCAAAGCTGAAAAACCGATACTTGTTTTCGATCGCCTTTTGATACGCGTTTAAGATATGCTCCCGGCCGGCAAATGCCGAAACCAGCATCATCAGCGTGGATTCCGGCAGATGAAAATTGGTAATCAGCGCGTCAACCGCCTTAAACCGGTATCCGGGATAGATAAAGATATTGGTCTCGCCCGTCTGTGCGCGCACCAGTCCGTTTGCGTCCGCAACCGTCTCTAAAGTCCGCACCGAGGTTGTCCCGACCGCAATGATTCTGCCGCCGTTTTTTCGGGTTTGGTTGATTTTTTCCGCGGCGGCGGCGGAAATCTCATAATGCTCCGTATGCATGATGTGTTCTTCGGCGTTTTCGACCGAAACCGGGCGAAACGTGCCGAGTCCGACATGCAGGGTTAAATACGCAAGCGAAACACCCTTTTCCTCAATTTCCTTTAACAGTTCCGGCGTAAAATGCAGACCGGCGGTCGGCGCCGCCGCACTGCCGTCAATCTTGGAATACACCGTCTGATAACGCTCACGGTCGCTTAGCTTTTCTTTAATATAGGGCGGCAGCGGCATCTCGCCCAGGCGATCCAGCAGTTCTTCAAAAACGCCCTCATAGTGGAATCGGACAATCCGTTTGCCGTCCTCTGCAATCTCCAGCACCTCGGCGTGCAAAAGGCCGCCGCCAAACACAAAGCGGCTGCCGGGCTTTGCCTTTTTTCCCGGTTTTAAGATGACCTCCCAGGTATCAAGATCGATCCGCCGAAGCAATAAAAATTCAATCTTGCCGCCGGTTCCCTCTTTTTCGCCGTAGAGTCTGGCCGGAATCACGCGGGTATTGTTCATCACCAGGCAATCGCCCGGCCGCAAAAACGTTACAATATCCCGAAAATGCTTGTGCCTGATCTCGCCCGTCTCCCGATTTACCACCATAAGCTTTGAGGCCGACCGATCCGCAAGCGGCGTCTGCGCGATCAATTCGGGCGGCAAATCATAGTAAAAGTCCTTGGTTGTTATCATGATGCTGCTTCACTCTCTTTTCAATATGCGTTTTCCAGGTTGGTGCCGACAAAATAGTGCTTTAAAATATCCACGTAGGAAAATCCGGCCTCTGCCATACCTTTTGCGCCGTACTGGCTCATGCCGACGCTATGACCCCAGCCTGTCCCTTCAAAGTAAAAGCCGGTGTTGTCACCGCTGCCGGCGCTGACGGATTCATAGGTTTTCTGATACTGACCGTTTGAGGTATACAGCGTGCCGCTCTGCAAGGTGCCGCGGCCGGATGCCGATAAAATCGTCAGCTTGTCGATGGCCTTTTCTGCCGTGTTGGTGCCGTCGGTTGCATAGACCGATGCAGGAATCGCATTCCCCGCGCCGTTGCCGGTCACGCGGAACATCTGACTTTTTGTCACGGTATTAAAGATGGTGCGGCAAGCCTCCCGTTCAAAGATCTTTGACCCGTTGGTGCCGGTGACCTCCATTCTTAAAACACGCTGATTGGGCGTGTATTCCAGTACGCTGATTTTGGTGACATCCCCGATATCATAACCCTTGTTCCGCATGATGGCGGACGCCTCAT
>URTH01000205.1 GCA_900550775.1 uncultured Eubacteriales bacterium
GAGCCGCTCGGCGCGCTCGACCTCAAGCTGCGCAAGGACATGCAGATCGAGCTGAAGCGCATTCAGCAGCGTACCGGCATCACCTTTATCTACGTCACCCACGACCAGGAAGAGGCGCTGACGATGAGTGACCGCGTTGTCGTTATGAACCACGGCGTTATCCAGCAGGTCGGCAGCCCGACCGATATCTACAACGAGCCGGTCAACGCCTTTGTTGCGGATTTCATCGGCGAATCCAATATCATTGAAGGTATGATGGTGGATGATTACAAGGTTGTGTTCGGCGGCAGACGCTTTGACTGCGTGGATAACGGCTTCGGTAAAAACGAGGTGGTTGATGTTGTCATCCGTCCGGAGGATTTGGATATTGTCCCCCGCGGCGAGGGCAAGCTGAAGGGCGTTGTGAAATCCGTTTTGTTTAAGGGCGTGCATTATGAAACCATGGTGGAAACAAAGGTCGGTACGGAAATCACCGTAAAAATGGCAGTTTCCAATGACAGCCCCGTTTATAATGAAGCGGCAAACGAAAAAATGTCCGCCAACGAAAAATCGCTCTACACCATTTTAGAGATCTGTCTGGAAATGTACGAGCGCGGCATTACGTTTTTGCCGGTGGATTTATACAAGTCACATGCAAGAAAGTTCCAAAAGGTGGGAGACGCCATTCTGCCGCCGCTGAACGCGTTTGCCGGTGTCGGCGACGCCGCTGCGGACGCAATGATGGAAGCGGCGAAGGCCGGGCCGTTCCTGTCCCAGGAGGATTTGAAAATCCGCGCCGGGGTCAACAAGGCGGTGCTGGAGGTCTTGGGTGACAACGGCGTCTTAAAAGACCTGCCGGAGAGCAGTCAGATGAACTTTTTTGATATGATCGGATAATACCGTAGACACACGGGAGTTAAAAGGGAGGAAAATACGATGGAGCTTGCCAATCAACTGGCTAAGGAGCTTGACTTAAAGCTCTGGCAGGTGGAAAACACCATTGCCTTAATGGACGAGGGAAACACGGTTCCCTTTATTGCGCGTTACCGCAAGGAGGCAACCGGCGAATTAAACGACGAGGTGCTGCGTACCTTTGCGGAACGGCTGGCGTATCTTCGGAGCCTGGAGGAACGCAAAGCGGACGTCAAACGAATGATCGAGGAACAGGGTAAGCTGACTGAGGAGCTTGCGGCCGCGATTGACGCATGTCAAAAGCTGACCGAGCTGGAGGATATCTACCGCCCGTACCGTCCCAAGCGCAAAACCCGTGCAACGGTGGCAAAGGCCAAGGGGCTGGAACCGCTCGCCGAACTGCTATACGCGCAAAACCCCGATACCGACCCGGCCCTTGCCGCAGCGGCATTTGTCGATCCCGAAAAGGAAGTGGAAACGGCGGAGGACGCACTGCAAGGCGCCATGGATATTATCGCCGAGGCCGTGTCCGACAATGCCGAACACCGTAAAAAGATTCGGGATATCACCGTGCAGACCGGGCTGGTGACGGTGAAAGCCGCAAAGGACGAGGACAGCGTTTATCGGATGTACTATGACTTTGCCGAGCCGTGTAAAAAGCTGGCGCCGCACCGCGTGCTTGCCATCGACCGCGGCGAGAAAGAAAAATTCTTATCGGTTTCCATCGAGGCGGACACCGAGAAAATCTTGCAGTATCTGACGCGGTCGGAAGTCAAGAAGAATAATTCTCCCTGCGGCACATACGTTGCACGCGCGGCAGAGGACGCATACAGCCGCTTGATTGCGCCGTCCATGGAACGGGAAATTCGTGCCGCGTTGACAGAGGCCGCACAGGAACAGGCCATGAAGGTCTTTCAGGTGAACCTGAAAAACCTGCTGATGCAGCCGCCGATTCATGACAAGGTAGTAATCGGCCTGGATCCCGGCTACCGTACCGGCTGTAAGGTCGGCGTGGTGGACGGCACCGGCAAGGTACTTGCGACCGGCGTGATTTATGTGACACATTCCGCCGCCCAAAAGGAATCGGCGGCGGCCTATATCAAAGAACTGATCCAAAAATATGATGTGGACTTGATTTCGATCGGCAACGGTACCGCCTCAAAGGAGACGGAGATGTTTGTTGCCGAGCTGCTGAAAACCATGCCCGGCACCAAGGTGCGCTATATCATCACCAACGAAGCCGGCGCGTCGGTTTATTCTGCCTCCAAGCTCGGCGCGGAGGAATTCCCGGATTTTGACGCGACACGGCGCAGTGCAATTTCAATTGCGCGGCGGGTACAGGATCCGCTGGCGGAGCTGGTAAAAATTGAGCCAAAGGCAATCGGCGTGGGGCAGTATCAGCATGACATGAACCAAAAACGGCTGGACGAAACCCTGGGCGGCGTGGTGGAGGACGTGGTAAACAGTGTAGGCGTGGATCTCAACACTGCGTCGGCGCCGCTGCTCAACCATATTTCGGGGATTTCGGCCGCCGTGGCGAAGAACATTGTCACCTACCGGGAGGAAAACGGCGCCTTTACCGCCCGTGCGCAGCTGAAAAAGGTTGCCAAGCTGGGGCCGAAGGCGTACGAACAGTGTGCCGGCTTCCTGCGGATCAAAGACGGCAAAAATATTTTGGATAACACCTCGGTGCACCCGGAAAGCTACGGCGCGGCCGAGGCACTGCTTAAAAAGCTGGGCTATACGATGGAGGACGTCAAGTCCGGCGGACTTGGCGCGATCACAAAGACGGCAAAGCAGGCCGGTATCGAAAATCTGGCCAGGGAACTTGAGATCGGCACGCCCACGCTGCTTGATATTTTGGGCGAGCTGCAAAAACCGGGACGCGATATTCGTGCCGAGGTAGAGCAGCCGATTCTGCGCAGCGATGTAATGAGCATGGAGGATTTAAAAGAGGGCATGGTGCTGACCGGCACGGTAAGAAATGTGATTGACTTTGGCGCGTTTGTGGACATCGGCGTGCATCAGGACGGTTTGGTGCATATTTCGCAGCTGTCGGATCAGTATGTCAAGCATCCGATGGATGTGGTTTCGATCGGCGACATTGTAAAGGTCAAGGTACTCTCCTGTGATGTTGAAAAAAAGAGAATCAGTCTTACCATGAAAAACGTGGAATAACCAAAAAGGGCGGCCGTGCGGCCGCCCTTTCAGACTGCCCCCAAAGTCAGTTTTCAGCAAGATATTGCTTTGAATTGATAGCCCTACGCCCAAAAAT
>URTH01000206.1 GCA_900550775.1 uncultured Eubacteriales bacterium
GCGGTAAGGCGCAGTTCGGCGGTCAGCGTTTCGGTGAGATGGAGGTTTGGGCGCTGGAGGCTTACGGCGCAGCTTACACCCTGCAGGAGATCTTGACGGTGAAATCCGATGACGTGGTTGGCCGTGTCAAGACCTATGAATCCATTGTTAAGGGCGAAAACGTTCCCGAACCGGGCGTGCCGGAGTCCTTTAAGGTATTGGTGAAAGAATTGCAGAGCCTTGCGCTTGATATCAAGGTGCTGGATAAGGATGATAATGAAATTATTCTGCGCGAATCCATCGATGACGAGCCGGAGGATCTGCCGGTGAACATCGCCGGTGTGGAGGATGAAGATATCCTCTCCCAAGATGCAGAACCCGATGACGGCGATGACCTTTTGGACGACATGGACGATATCCTCGGCGAGGATGAGGACGACGATATCGCTGCCGGTCTGGATGCGATTTTGGGCGCTGCCGATACGAGCGGTGACGGCGAAGACTTCCAGGGAGATTATCTCGATTCCGATGACGTAAAATCGCTGGAAATGATGGCCGAAGAGGAAGATGATTTTGATGATGACGACGGCTTGTTCTAACGGTTAGCAAAAATTAGAACAGGCGCATGGCTGTCTGCCAAACTCACGGCAGACAGCGGTTGAATTTGTGAGTTGGAAAGGCATGGTCGTTATGAGTGAATATCAAAATTTTGAAGCGATACAAATAGGACTTGCTTCACCCGAAAAGATCCGGGAATGGTCTCGCGGCGAAGTAAAAAAGCCGGAGACGATCAATTACAGAACCTTAAAACCCGAAAAAGACGGTTTGTTTTGTGAGCGTATTTTCGGCCCGCAAAAGGACTGGGAGTGTCACTGCGGTAAATATAAAAGAGTACGTTATAAGGGTGTTGTCTGCGACCGATGCGGCGTAGAGGTTACCCGTTCTAAGGTGCGCCGTGAGCGTATGGGACATATTGAACTGGCAGTGCCGGTTTCCCACATTTGGTATTTTAAGGGAATCCCCAGCCGCATGGGTCTGATTTTGGACATGTCTCCGCGCGCTCTGGAAAAGGTGCTGTATTTTGCGGCATATGTTGTTATTGATCCGGGCAAGACTTCTTTGATGAAGAATCAGATCCTGTCCGAAAAAGAATACCGTGAATATTATGAAAAGTACGGCGATATGTTCCGTGCCGGTATGGGCGCCGAGGCAATTTTAGAGATGCTTCGCGATATCGATCTTGAGGCGCTCTATACCGAATTAAAGAACGATTTGGAGGGCGCAAAGGGTCAGAAAAAGGTAAGAACCGTGCGCCGTCTTGAAGTGGTAGAGGCATTCAGAAAGTCCGGCAATAAACCGGAATGGATGATTTTGTCGGTGATTCCGGTCATTCCGCCGGAAATCAGACCGATGGTACAGTTAGACGGCGGCCGCTTTGCGACCTCGGACTTAAACGATCTGTACCGCCGCGTGATCAACCGTAACAACCGTTTAAAGAGACTGCTTGACTTAGGTGCGCCCGAAATTATCGTACGAAACGAAAAGCGCATGCTGCAGGAGGCGGTTGACGCCCTGATCGACAACGGCCGCCGCGGCCGCCCTGTCACCGGACCGGGTAACCGTCCGCTCAAGTCCTTGTCGGATATGTTAAAGGGTAAACAGGGGCGTTTCCGTCAGAACCTTTTGGGTAAGCGTGTTGACTATTCCGGCCGTTCGGTTATTGTCGTAGGTCCGGAATTAAAGATTTATCAGTGCGGTCTGCCCAAGAAGATGGCACTGGAGCTGTTTAAGCCCTTTGTGATGAAACGTTTGGTTGCCGATGGCCTGGCACACAACATCAAGTCGGCAAAGCGGATGGTAGAACGTGTCAGCCCGGAGGTTTGGGACGTTTTGGAGGATGTTATTTCCGAGCATCCGGTTCTGTTAAACCGTGCACCAACTCTGCACAGACTGGGTATCCAGGCATTTGAGCCGGTTCTGGTCGAAGGTAAGGCGCTGAAGTTGCATCCGCTGGTATGTACGGCGTTTAACGCAGACTTTGACGGTGACCAGATGGCGGTTCACCTTCCCTTGTCGGCAGAGGCGCAGGCAGAGGCAAGATTTTTGATGCTGTCCGCCAACAACCTGATTAAACCGCAGGATGGTAAGCCGGTTACCGTACCGACCCAGGATATGGTTCTCGGCAGTTACTATCTGACCTTAAAAGACGATACCGAAATCGGCACCGGCAAGGTGTTCTCCTCATATGACGAGGCGGTTTTGGCATATACCAACCACGCGGTCGGCCTGCATGCCCCGATTCGGGTTCGTGTGACGCGCACCGTAAACGGAGAAGAAAAGACCGGCATGATTGATGCTACGGTCGGCCGTTTGATTTTCAACTCCAAGATTCCGCAGGATTTGGGATTTGTTGACAGAACAGACCCCAGCCACGAACTGGATCTGGAAATCGGCGACAATGTCCTGAAAAAACCGCCGGTAAAGGAAATTATCAACGATAATGTAGAACCGGGTGTCGATAAAAAGCTGCTCGGTAAGATTATCAATGCCAGCATTAAAATCCACGGCATCACCGAAACGGCGACGCTGCTGGATGATATCAAGGCAATGGGTTATAAATATTCCACCATCGGCGCAATCACGGTTTGCGTGGACGATATGCAGATCCCGGAGGCAAAGAAGCAGTTCCTTGCCGAGGCGGAAGAGCGCATCGACCAAATCATGAAAAAGTATCGCCGCGGTCTCCTGACGGACGAGGAGCGGTACCGCCATGTCATCAATATCTGGTCGGAAATCTCCAATAAGGTGACCGACGCCCTGATGGCAAACCTGAAGCAGCTGAACCCGATTTACATGATGGCGAACTCCGGTGCTCGCGGTAGCGTGAACCAGATTCGTCAGCTGGCAGCGATGCGCGGTCTGATGGCAGATACCTCCGGCCGCACGATCGAGATTCCGATTAAGTCGAACTTCCGTGAAGGTCTGACCGTGCTGGAATACTTTATTTCTACGCACGGTGCCCGGAAAGGTTTGACTGATACCGCACTGCGTACCGCCGACTCCGGATACCTGACCAGACGTCTGGTTGACGTTTCGCAGGATGTCATTGTCCGCGAAGAGGATTGCTTTGCTGAGGCAGGGGAGCCGATCCGCGGCATCACGGTCAG
>URTH01000207.1 GCA_900550775.1 uncultured Eubacteriales bacterium
TGCCGCACACCGCCGTAAATCTTAAAAATCAGCCTGTTTTTATAACAAAAATTTAAAAGCAAAAACATATGTCTCTTCGTGAGAAAAACCTTAAAAGCCGCCTCGTGATTTTCATACTCCGAGGCTTTTGCGTTCTCGATTGCCTTATCATACGGTGCCGTATGCAGCAGGGCGTCAAACGCCTGTTTTCGCACTCTGATCGGTTTGGGATTTTTGGGGTGAAAGAGATTGCGGTCAAAGTTATCAAACACGGCAAAAACGCAGCGATACTTTTGAAAGTCCGCAATAACGGACGGCGCATCTTCAAACCGTTTGGTGATAAAGTCACGGATAACCGCAAGATAGCAGTCGGTCACCGCCTTAGAATCCGGGTCATAGCGATGCGTCACGGAGTCCGGGTTTTGGCGGTAGTAATAAGCCGTTGTTTTTAACACCGCAGTTCTTGGATTTTCCAAAAAGACGGCAGCATGAAACAAGCTGTCCTCCGCCGTTTTCAGCCGTGTATCAAAGGTGATGTTGTTTTGAATCAAAAAATCGCGGCGGTACGCACTGCCGCAGACCGATCCCGGACGAAACGAAAAATCGTCCACATCGCTTTGACTTTTATGCCGTCTCGTGATTGCCGCCGCGGCAAGGTCTTTGACATGGCTTTCGGATAACGGCACGCACTGCGGTGCGGACGGCGCGGCATCGGGTATGGCAAAATCGGTGCCGCTGCAATTTTGACTGCCGCATAAGATCACATCGTAGCCGTCACAGACAGACATGACATTGGCCGCCATGTGCGGCGCAATCATATCATCGCCGTCCACAAAGATGATCCAGTCTCCTTTTGCCTCTTCAATAATACGGTTTCTGACGCTCCCGATCCCGGTGTTTGCCGCATTTTTTATCAATATCATACGGGAATCCGCCGCCGCGTATTCTGCGCACCGCGCGGCACACGCCGTATCGGAGCAATCGTCCACCAAGATGATTTCAATCTCATCGGCGCGGTTTGCGGCAACGCTCTTGATACACGGTTTTAAATAGCAATCCGAAATATTGTAGATGGCAATGCCAATCGTCAGTTTCTTTTTCATACAGATATCCCTCGATGATGTACGGTTCGCCGCATTTCACATGGCAGCGAACCGGAATTTCCCTTTTTGGGGCGCTAACATTATGCTTTTTCAACCAGCGCACGGATGGCCCGATAGGTCTTTTCGCAGTGGTCGGCGCATCGCCGGTCAAAAAATTGATCCGCCCTTTGCTGAAACGGTTTTTCAACCGTCATGCCGTCCTTTATCTTTTGGCAGACATAGGCTGCGGCGTTCCCGGCGCTGTCAAAGACCGGCCCGAACCCATCCCGGCGGCAGTGGAAATATCCGCGGCCGTATTGCGTTTTAAAAAATGTTTCCTCGTCAAACTGCAGATAGGCAAGCGGCTTTCCCATATAAGCAAAGTCAAAAAACACACTGGAATAATCGGTAATCAAAAATGCCGATTCCATCAAAAGCTGCTGCACATCGTGGTTCTCCTTTTGCAGAATTTGGATCCGCGGATGGTCGGAATGAAACAGGTGCGAATACGGCTGCAACACGTAATGCAGATAAAAAACAAAGGTATAGTCGTACTTATCCAGAAAGCGGTGCAGCGTCTCGTCGTTTAACAGAGCCGAAAACTGCCGGTAATACTCCGTCTTGACAAACGCCGCGTCGGACAGGTTTCTGAGTGCGTAGCGCCATGTCGGCATGAGCAGAATCTGCTTTTTCACCGTATGCGGCGCAAGCAGCCGGTCGTAGCGGCAAAGTCCCAGCCGCTGCACCACGCCGCTAGGGTGGCCGTAGTTTTCGATCATGTTCTGATATTCCGGGATTGCGCTGCAAACCAACAAATCCATTCTTGCTTTCGGAAAGTGAAGCTCCTTTAAATCGTTGGAGGTGATCCCGTGACGTATCACGGCATTTTTGCCGCGAACCAGCCGAAAACGGTTCAGCACGGCAAATCGGTAATCATCCGGGGAACAGCTCATATAATGGGTGCTGATTCGGATTTTGGCGCAGGCAAACGCCAGCATGTGCCGCACGGTGCCGGGCTGTACGGTTTTGCCGAGACTTGCAATCTTTGCATAGTCCGGCGAGTGCTTGTCAATCAAAAACGCCGCGTTAACCTCCGGGTGGTTCTGACAAAGATAACGGAAAAAATGATACCCGTTATCCCGTGCTTCGGTTTTTCGTTCGGCAATCAGCCACATATCGCGATAGTAAGGAAGGTAACGCAGCAAAAGCCCCAAAAGGTACGCTGCGCAGTAGTACAAAAGATAACCGATATAGACCATACCGCTCATCAGCTTTTTGACCGTAAAAATCTTTTTATGCTCCATGACCTGCCTACAACCTCCAATACCGAAAACCGTCCTCTTCCGCCTCTTTTTTATTAAGAATGCTCTTTACGTCAATCAAAACCTTTGCGCCCTTATTCTTATCAAACAGCTGATTAAAATCACAAAGAGACATTGCGCGAAATTCACGGTGCGCCACGGCAAGAATCACACAGTCGGCATCATGGATCTGATCGAGCGGCACAAGCGCCGCGCCGTATTCTCTTTGCACCTCGGCAGCGTCCGCCCAGGGGTCTGCAATGATCGGGGTGATACCGTAGTCAGAGAGACGTTCGATAATGTCCTCAACCCGACTGTTGCGGATATCGGGACAGTTTTCTTTAAAGGTGATACCCAAAATCACCACCTTGGATTTGGAAGGCGCCATGCCAGCCAGAATCATCTCTTTGATTGCCGCATCGGTGACGAATTTGCCCATGCCGTCATTGACCTGACGGCCGGATAATATGATCTGGGAATGATAGCCGAGCTTTTCTGCCTGATAGGTAAAGTAATACGGATCCACTCCGATGCAGTGTCCGCCGACCAGACCGGGATAAAACCCCAGCGCGTTCCATTTGGTATTCATCCCGGCGATTACCTCTGCGGTATCAATATGCATACGGTCAAACACCATGGCAAGCTCATTCATAAACGCGATATTGATATCGCGCTGCGAGTTTTCGACGACCTTCGCCGCTTCCGCCACCTTGATGCTGCCCGCACGGTGTACGCCAGCTTCCACAACAAGCTCGTA
>URTH01000208.1 GCA_900550775.1 uncultured Eubacteriales bacterium
AAAGAGGAATTGTGCAAAAAGTACCATATTCCCAAAGCGGTGCTGAACCTGTACGAAAAAACAAACCCACAAAACGGCGCGGCAGCACAGTGGGATGACCGGGATTTGGAAAAAATAAGTGTTCTGATGACCTTGTGCGAGAGCGGCTTTTCGGAATCGGAGGCGGTGCGGTATCTGCTGCATTTAGAGGATCGCCAAGAATGTGATGCGTGCATGGCGCTGCTTGATACAAAACGGCACAGCGTGCTGGATGAAATTCACCGAAGAGAAAAACAAATTGAAAATATTGATTATTTAAAATATAAAATCAGAAACGGAGGAACAAACAATGAGTAAAAAGTTAGTTGCGTATTTTTCGGCAAGCGGAGTTACCAAAAAGTATGCGGAAAAGGTAGCAAAGGCGGCCGGTGCGGATTTGTTTGAAATCGTCCCGGAGGTACCGTATAGCGATGAGGATTTAAACTATAACAACAGTGACTGCCGGGCAAATAAAGAACAAAATGACGACAGTGCGCGACCGGCGATTGCAAACAAGGTTGAAAACATGGAAAGCTATGATACCGTCTTTATCGGATATCCGATCTGGTGGGGAACCATGCCGAAGGTGATCCGCACATTTTTAGAGACGTATGACTTGTCGGGCAAGACGATCATGCCGTTTTGTACCAGCGGCGGCAGCGGAATCACATCATCCGTTTCGGCCATTAAGGAGACCTGTCCGAACGCAGTGGTTTGCGATGGCTTGCGCGGCACGTCACGCACTGATGAAAAGAAATTGAAAGCTGGTTTGCAGCCGAAAACTTCCAAAAAGACTAAGAAAAATGCAATGTGCATTTTAAAAGAGAAAGCAGTCGGGGCGTTGCTTTCTCTTTTTGCTTATGGTATACTGTGAGGAAAGATGCGATTGCACTGCGGCAGTGTGAAACATGCTTTATTTACGGTAAAGGATGCCGCGGCAAAAAAGCAAACGGAATCAGATACTGTAATTGTTGGCGTACAGGGATCTTTGCTGATCGAGCAAATCCTGCAGCGTGACGCTGTCTAAATATTCGGAAATCACGCGGTCAAGCCCCTGCCAGAGGGCATATGTCGCACAGGTGCCGCTGCGGTCGCAGGGGTCCGCGCCCTCCTCCAGGCAGCTGACCGGTGCGAGACTCCCCTCTGTAATGCGGAGAATGTCGCCCACGGTATATTGATCCGGCGCTTTTGCCAGCTTATAACCGCCGAGAGAGCCGCGGTTGGTGAGAAGAACCCCGGATTTATTGAGCATGGGGACAATCTGTTCCAAATATTTTTTGGAGATGCCCTGCCTGCTTGCGATATCTTTCAGTGCGGTATAGCCGCCGCTTTGATGCTCCGCAAGGTCAACAAGCATACGCAGCGCATAGCGGCCTTTGGTGGATATTTTCATGATGAATCACCTCATACATCTATCATAGCACAAATCAGATCGGTTTTCAAGGCAAAAATGGAGGTAATCCGAACGGATCGCCGCATCTCTTGTGCCTAAAGCCGGTCGGCAGCTCTTGACTTCAAAGCCAGATTTTGTTAGAATAAGAATGAAATTTCAGCGGCGGGGAGGAGATCAAATGCCAAGCTTTATTCACACTGCGGATGTTCATTTGGACACGCCGTTTTCGGCGCGCTTTACCCAAAAGCAGATGCAGCTCCGCCGAAAAGAACTGATGCAGACATTTCAGACAATCGTGCGCGCCGCCAAAAAAAAGGATTTTCTTTTCATCAGCGGCGATTTGTTTGACGGGGAATTTGTATCATTGGAAACCGCCTCTTTCTTGCAGCGCGCATTTTCCGAGATTCCCGATACCGAAGTTTTTATCGCGGCCGGGAATCACGACCCTTATACCGAGACATCACCGTACCGTACGATTGCGTGGGGCAAGAACGTGCATATTTTTTCTGCAAAAATGGAATATTTTGATTTTCCGGGATTAAAGACCCGCATCCACGGGGTCAGCTTTTCGGAGAGCCGACAGGAGACCTCAATGCTCAAAAACCTCTCTGTTGCGCCCGAATGGTGTAACATTGTGGTTGTGCACGGCGAGGTCACGGCGGCCGGCACGGAGAGCGTATATCATCCGATCACAAAACAGGATATCGCATCATCCGGCGCCGATTATATTGCGCTCGGTCATATCCACCGAAGAAGTGAGCCGCAGCGGTGTCAGGATACGTGGTATGCCTATCCGGGGATTCCGGAGGGGCGCGGCTTTGATGAAACGGGAGACTGCGGCTATTATGAAGGCGCGGCGGAAAAGGGCAGTGTAAATCTTAGATGGGTTTCCTGCTGCCGCCGTCGGTTTTGGGATGTATCGGTGGATGTTTCAAAGCAGAAGGACAGCGTGGCGCTGGAGGAGGCGCTGCAAGCGGCAATGAAGGAATACGGCGGCCGGGATGACTGCTATCAGATACATCTGACCGGCAGCGGCGATTTTTCGTGGATAAATACCGATCTTTTGGAGGAATCGTGCAAGGATTCCGCATTTTATCTGTCCGTAAAGAATGAGACAACAATGGACGATACAATCGGGGATATCGTGCGCGAACATTCGCTGCGCGGCGATTTTGCGGCCGCAATGCTTGAAAGAATCGGGCAAATGCCGGACGGGGAGAAAGAGATCGGATATCTTGCGCTGCGGATCGGACTTGGCGCCATGGGCGGAGGATCAAAAGAATGATATATTTTTCGGAGATGACACTCACGCATTTTGGAAAATTTGAAAATTGGTCGCAAAAGCTGACGGACGGTCTTACCGTCCTTTACGGCGAGAACGAGGCCGGAAAATCGACAATACAGCTGTTTTTCAAAGTGATGCTCTATGGCGTATCGGGATCAAAAAAGGACGAGCGCGGCGTCAAGGAGCGGGAACGTATGATCCCGTGGGATCAAAAATACGCCGAGGGAACGCTAAAGCTCATCGCAGACGGAAGAGAAATCACGGTATGGCGGCGGTTCGGAAAGACGGCCGCCGGAGATAAGACGCTGATAATGGACGCCGCAACCGGCGAAAAGCTCATGGAATATGATGAAAAAAACTTTGGCGAACAGATTTTACATGTGCCGGAGCAGATTTTTGAAAAGACGTTCTGGCTGCGCCAG
>URTH01000209.1 GCA_900550775.1 uncultured Eubacteriales bacterium
GCCGGATCAGATCGGCATCTTTTGCCTGCATGCCGCCGTGTTACGATACCCGGCCGCCCCTCTCTTTTAACTGTTCTTTCCAATAGGCGTTGTCAATCTCCCACATCTTATCGTTTTGGTGCAGCTTTTGAAACATGCCCCAAAGATACTTTACCTTAAAAGACGGCTTTAGTCGTTTGGCGCAGCGATTCACCTTTGCGGCCGTCTTATCCAATTTTTTAAGAAAGCTCTTTTTAAACTTTTTCGGCATATCGTTCCAAAAATATCCCCACACCGATTGGGTGACAACATGCGTTCTTGCAACGCCCCAATAATCCATACTGTCTTTAATGTCCTTTACGGCGGATTTCAGACCGCCGCCGCCGGCCGTTGTGATGATCACCGCCTGTTTTTGAAGCATCGAAAAGTCCGGGCGATGCACAAGCCAGCGATACCCGTAATGATCCAAAAACGACTTGATCTGTCCCGGCGCGTGAAAGCACCAGACCGGGCAGCAAAACAGGATCAGCTGCGACTTTGCGATGGCCTCATTGATCGGCTTTAAATAGGCATATCCGCCGCATTTTTCTTCCTTGCCGTGCAGACAGGCATAGCAGCCGCGGCAGATGTGCGGCATATCGTCCGGCAGGGTGAATGGAAACACCTCTTCCACCGCAGAAAGCCTTGACAGAAAATATTTTGCCGCGTTGTATGTGCTGCTGTTTTTTCGGTTGGTTGCCTTGATAATTGTGACATTCATAATATTTCACCTACCAGATTTTTACCCGCTCCGCAGGCGCGATCCACATGCCGTCCTGCTCGGTGATTCCAAAAGCATCGTAAAACGCATCGCAGTTTACCACCGTACGGTTGACGCGCAGCTTATCCTCCGCATGCACGTCAACGCCTGCCGCATAGCTTGCATATTCCCGTGTTTTGGTGCTTGCCCACGCATTTGCCATGGCGCGGTACAGTTTTTGATAATCGGGGTTATTAAGCCTTGACGCGACCTCGGTAATGCACTGCACCGCACCCTGATCGGAAACATTTTCACTCAGCGTCTGGCGGCCGTTCATCGGGATACCGGGGATTCCCTCCACGCGATCATAAAAATACACCATTTTTTCGCACCGCTTTTCAAATGCAGCATAGTCCTCCTCTGTCCACCAGTCCGCCGCGTTGCCGTTTTCATCAAATTTTGCGCCGTTGTTGTCAAAGGCGTGCGTAATTTCGTGTGCAATGATATAGCCGATTGCACCCAGGTTTTCCTCATAAGACGCATTCACATCGTACATCGGCGGCTGCAGAATCGCCGCCGGGAAGGTGATGTCATTGGCCGTCGCACTGTAACAAGCGTTTACAGTATACGGCTCCATCAGCCACTCGGTCTTATCCACCGTCTCACCCTGGCAGCTCAGGCTTGCCTCTCTGACCGCCTTTGCAATTGCCATAAGATTGCTGAAATAACTGCCGCCCTCGGATACCGGCCGGATATCCACCTCGTCAAGAGCGCTATCAAAATGATCCGGATAGCCGATTTTTATATTCATGCAGTCCAGCTTTCTGATTGCCTTTTCTTTGGTGGTATCGCTCATCCAGTCAAGGTTTTTAATCCGCTCCTTATAGACCGCGATGATATCCTCCGCCATCTTTAAGACATTTTGCTTTGCTTCCTCGGTGAAATATTTTTTGGCATACAGCTCGCCGATATAGTCAGGTATCGTATTGGCTAAAACAAGCGCCGCCTTTTCTTCCTCGGAATAGGTACCCGAAACGCCGAGATACTCCGCATTAAACGCATCTGCCGCATCGGCAAATGCAGTCGAAAACGCGCCGCTGTAACTGTTTAGCAGAGAGATCTTTGCCGCAGTCTGAAATACCGCAAGATTTTCATCGGTAAAAAGTTTGGAAAATTCTTTGACCGACGCCGGATTGCTAATTAAGATTTTTTCTTCCTCTCTCACGCCGGAATCCTTTAAAACCGCCGTAACATCAATGTTTGGCAGCATCTGCGCGATCTCGGAGAGGGTAAAGGTGTTATAGATTTTATCGACATCGCCGTTCTCTTCGGGGTTTAGCGCCTTTTTGGAAAGCGTCTTTTCCATCTCATAAAAATCGCTGACTTTTTCGGCATCCGTGTCGCCGATGAGGGTAAGCAGCGTTTTTAGGTACTTGGTATAAGCGGCCTTTTGCGCCTCCGTGCCCGATTCATAAAAATCCTTGGTCATCATCGGCTCTAACGTTCCGAAAACCGGCATATATCTGGTGCTGTCCTTAAAGTCCGTCGTGATCGAAAAAGCCGCATACGGCGCAAAGCAAATCTCATTTTGCATCACGCTTTGCGCGTCCATCAGCTCTTTGACATTTTTGGCATGATCAATCAAATCCAGATACTTTTGGATCGGTGTAATGCCTTCACGGTTTCGCCCGTCAACATCCATAATGGTATTGTAAAAGTCGGCTATTTTCTGCGCCGCACTTCCCTTTTCGCCGCCTTTCCCGGTGGCCTCCTTAATGATCGCGCTCACCGCATCGCTCGTCTTATCGCCAAGATCATAAAGCGAACCGGCAATCACGCGCCCCGGCTTGATCGCAAGGGTATTTAAGGTATCCTTGTTGACCGCCGCATAAAAATCATCTCTCTCGTTCGTGCCAAAGAGAGCGTAGGCGCGGTCGATAAAAAGATTCATCTGCTCCTTGGTTACATCGTCATACGGCGAGAACGTACCCTCCGCCGTACCGGCCGCGATCCCGGCGTCCAGCACGGGCGTCAGTTCTTCCTTTGCCCAGTCGGGAATATCGGTAAAATCGCCGCTCCTCAGTGCGACTCTCGCATTATGCCCGGTAAGTTCCGGCAGCGTGCCGAACGCGCGCCGCAGCATCACAAGCGCCTCGGCACGGTTCACATTCTGATCCTCACGCAGATCACCGTCACCGCCGTAGCCCTTGATGATATCGGTATATTTCACATCCTTGTTATAATCATCCGCCGCATGAAGCAGCATATCCGCAACCTCGCCGCGCGTCGCGTACATATCGGACGCAAAGGCCGTGTTTGACAGGATCAGCGCGGCGGTCACGCCTGCCGCAAGCATTCTTTTTGTTTTCAT
>URTH01000210.1 GCA_900550775.1 uncultured Eubacteriales bacterium
GCACCTCTCTGCCCTCGATATAGCCCTCATAACGAATCGGCAGTTCCTTTAAAAGCTGATGCGTCTTTGTGATCAGCGGCGTTCCCTTTTCTTCCTCGGCGCCGATGTTAATCAGCCGCACGCGGGGGCTTTTTACCTTCATGATCGACTCCATATAGATCGAACCCATGATGGCAAACTGCTTTAAAAACGCCGGTGTGCACTCTGCATTTGCGCCGGCATCGACCAGCAGAAAGCAGCCCTTGCTGGTCGGCATGACCGGGGCAAGCGCAACACGCCGCACCCCCGGAATCCGCTTTACAAGCAGAGTCGCGCCGGAAATCAGCGCGCCGGTATTCCCGGCACTGACCGCCACATCGCCCTCATCATTTTTCAGCATGGTAAGCGCTCTGCGCATGGAGGAATCCTTCTTTTTAATTCCCTTCATGGGATCCTCGCCGCCGCCGATTACCTCGGCCGCATGCACAACGCGAATGCGGTCGCCCGGGTATCCGCAGCGCTTCAGTTCCTGTTTGATCTCTGTCTCACGGCCGACCAGCGTCAGCATAACGTCCAGCCGCTTTGCCGCAAGAACGCAGCCCTCTACCACCGCCCTTGGCGCATCGTCACCGCCCATGGCATCCACTATGATATGCATAAACCGTCATTCCTTTTTTATGATACTTTTTTCGCCTACCGAAACGTAATCAGGCTGCGATTCTTCCAGATATAATCAAATCCGGAGTAGATGGTAAGCAGCACCGCCGCCACCGTCAAAAAAAGTGTGATACCGTCACAAACACCGGCCGCTGCGGAAACATGTGTTTTGATTATTTCAAACACCATGGCCGCCGTCACCAGAATAAACTGCGAAACCGTCTTGGCTTTTCCCCAGGCGCTGGCCGCAATCACACGGTTCTCTCCCAGTGCAATCAGACGAAGTCCGGTCACAATCAGTTCCCGTGCTAAAATCACCATCACCACACCGGGGGTGATATAGGGGATTTCCTTTGCCACAAAGGAAATCAGCGCCGACATAATCAGCATTTTATCCGCCAACGGATCCATCAGCTTGCCAAAGGTCGTAATCTGTCCCCGCTCTCTCGCGATCTTTCCGTCTAAGTGATCGGTCCAGGTCGCAAGCAGAAACACCGCAATCGCAAGGTAGACGCCCGGCGTACCGCAGCTTAAATAAAGAAACATATACAGAGGAATCATGATGACGCGCAAAAGGGTTAATTTATTCGGTGTATTCATGCTTCTCACCCTCCGTTTCCACATCTGTCCCATCGTTCACTGCTTTTCCAAAGATATCATATTCCAACGCCTGCTCAATCATGACATTGGAAAAGCTTCCCGGCTTTTGGGGCGTTTTTGACTTAAAGAACACCTTTCCGTCAATCTCGATCGAATCGGCATAGCTGCGGCCGTAATAGCTTTTGATAATCTCGTCGCGATCCTCCACCAAAACGCGTACCGTCTTGCCGATACGGCTCTCGTTAAACGCCAGGGAGATCTCCGACTGCACCAGCATCAGCGCCTCCCTGCGGCGCTCCTTTTCTTCTTCCTCAATCTGACCTTCCATGTCATAGGCCGGGGTGTCCTCTTCTCTGGAATAGGCAAATACCCCAACCCGTTCAAACCGCATCGCCTCCACAAAATCCTTGAGTTCTAAGAATTCTTCCTCCGTCTCTCCGGGAAATCCCACAATCAGCGAGGTACGGATGACCGCGTCCGGAATCTCTCTGCGGATCTTTTGAATCAACGCGGTGATCTGCTGTTTGCTGGTTCTTCTGCCCATCCGCTTTAAAATCCGATCGCTGCAATGCTGAATCGGAATATCAAAATAATTGCAAAGCTTTTCTTCCCTCACGAAGGTCTTGATCAGTTCATCGGTCACCAGCTCCGGATAACAGTAGTGCACACGCACCCATTCGATTCCCGCTATGCCGCACAGCGCCCTAAGCAGCGCCGAAAGCTTGTATTCTCCGTACAAATCCTTGCCGTACCGGGTCGTGTCCTGCGCGATCACAATCAGTTCCTTCACGCCGTCGTTTGCAAGCTGTTCTGCCTCTTTGATAATGTCCTCCATCTTTCGGCTGCGGTATCTGCCGCGGATCGACGGAATCACGCAATAGGTGCAGCGGTTGTCACAGCCCTCCGCGATCTTTAAATACGCCGTATAAGGCGGCGTACTGCGCAGCCGCGGTACGTTTTCACAAAGGAGCGGTTCTTCCGCACAGCGCACAAAAGCCTGATGCGGCTGTTTCAGTTCCTTTAAAATCTCTACAATTTTATCGTATTCATTCGTGCCGATCACCGCGTCAACCTCCGGCATCTCACGAAGAATCTGTTCCTTGTAGCGCTGCGCCATGCAGCCCGTCACCAGCAAAAACCGGCATTTTCCGGCCTTTTTATACTGCGCAAGCTCTAAAATGCACTCGATGGACTCCATCTTTGCCGACTCGATAAACGTACAGGTATTGACGATTAAAATATCGGCGTCCTCTTCGTTTTCGACGATCTCATAGCCTGCCTCTTGCAGTATTCCCAGCATCTGTTCGCTGTCAATCAAATTTTTGGAGCATCCCAGGGATGCCAGTGAAATTTTACTCAATCTTTCCTACTCCTTGCTCTCTTGGCTAGATTTCCTCCAGCGAAATCTCCGCTTTCTCGATCACGCTTTGGATATCCCGCAGGGAATACCCTCTGCGCACCAGCCGCGCCTTGACCTTTTCCAAATCCCGGCGCGAATGAATATGGTCAAACAAGTGCCGCGCCGTCACATACTCATACAGTGCCGCGCGCTCGTCCGTCTCGCTCTCTTCCATGGCCTTTGCAATGATACTGTCCGAGATTCCCTTTTGATAAAGCTCCTGCCGGATGCGATACATCCCCTTTGCGCCGAGCCGAACCGCGTCCTCAATATAAAGCTGCGCATAACGGAAGTCATCCAAATACCCGGCCTTAATCAATTTTGCGACAGCCTCCTCCGCGTGTTCTTTTAAAAACCCTTTTTTGATAAGACGATCGCAAAGCTCTTTGCAGGTATACATCTTTCTGCCAAGCATCGCTGCCGCCGTGTCAAGCGCACGCTGCCCCGTATCCA
>URTH01000211.1 GCA_900550775.1 uncultured Eubacteriales bacterium
TGGGATTTTGGCGCAAAGCAGAATATGGTGCGCGCCCTGGTAAAGCGCGGCTGCGAGGTTACGATTGTGCCGTCGTCCGCGACCGCGGAAGAGATTTTAAGTTTCCGCCCGGACGGTATCCTTTTATCCAACGGCCCCGGCGATCCGACGGATAACCCGGAAGTGATCGCGGAGCTTAAAAAATTGACTGCGGCAAAGCTGCCGATGTTCGGCATCTGTCTCGGACATCAGCTTTTGGCGCTTGCCGCCGGGGCAAAAACCGAAAAGTTAAAGTACGGTCACCGCGGCGCAAACCAGCCGGCGCGCGATATGCAGAGCGGCCGCGTCTATATCACCAGCCAGAACCACGGCTATGCGGTTTGCAGTGATACGTTAAAGGACGGCGCCGAGCTGTTGTTTGAAAATGTCAATGACAATAGCTGCGAGGGAATCCGCTATACCAATATGCCGGCGTTTTCGGTGCAGTTCCACCCGGAGGCCTGCGGCGGCCCGAAGGACACCGACTATCTGTTTGACCGCTTTATGGCATTGATGGAAGATTAGGAAAAAACGTAAAAAATCCGTCTGAAATGCCGCGTTTTGGCATAAGGATTTTAAGGATAGAATTTGCGAGGTGACAGGAGATGAAGCAAGCGGAGAAAAAAGCAAACAAAAAATTGGACTTAAGGGCAAAAACCTTTTTGCTGCTGACCCTGGCCGGTATCATCAATGCATTTGGCGTAACCATGTTTTTGGCGCCGGTTCATTTGTTTGACAGCGGTATTTCCGGTACATCGATGCTGCTCGGCCAAATCACGCCGGAGGTGCTCAGTCTGTCATTCTTCCTGCTGGTTTTAAACCTTCCAATCTTCTTGTATGGGTTAAAAAAGCAGGGGCTTGAATTTACCATCTATTCGATTTATGCGGTTGTGGTTTATTCTCTGGCGGCATTTATGATTACCGATATTTTCCCGGTGGACGTCAGCACGGCATCGCCGTTTGCGGCCAATGACTTATTGCTCTGCGCCGTGTTCGGCGGCGTGATTTCCGGCATCGGCAGCGGTCTTACCATTCGCTTCGGCGGCGCCATTGACGGGATTGAGGTTTTGGCCGTCATTTTTGCAAAGCGGATCGGCATCACGGTCGGCACCTTTGTGATGATGTATAACGTACTGCTCTATATTGTGGTCGGTATTCTTACCCAAAGCTGGATCTTGCCGCTGTATTCGATTATCACCTATACGCTGGCGCTTAAGACAATCGACTTTATCGTAGAGGGCTTTGACAAGGCCAAGGCGGCAACGATCATCACAAGCACGCCGGAGACCATCAGCCGGGCGCTGTCGGACGCATTTGGGTTCGGCATCACCTTGCTGCCGGCAAAGGGATATTATTCTTCCTCCGATAAAACCATGATCTACTTTGTGGTAAACCGCTTTCAGATTGCAAAAATGCGCGCATTGGTGGTAAAGGAGGATCCGGAGGCGTTTATCTCGATTACCGAGGTGTCGGACGTGTTCGGAAGTTATAATAAAGAAAAAAGACGGTAAATTTTGATAACAGGAGAGTTGAATATGGCACTAAATCAGGATATCAAAAAAGTTTTGGTGATAGGCTCAGGCCCTATCGTAATCGGTCAGGCTGCGGAGTTTGACTATGCCGGCACCCAGGCCTGCCGCGCCCTGAAGGAAGAGGGACTGGAGGTTGTTTTGATCAACTCCAACCCGGCAACCATCATGACCGATGCGGCCATGGCAGATCATATCTACATAGAGCCGCTGACCCTGGAAGTTGTGAAACGAATCATTAAAAAAGAAAAGCCGGACAGTCTGCTCTCTACGCTGGGCGGACAGACCGGGCTGAACCTTTCCATGCAGCTTGCCAAAGAGGGCTTTTTGGAAAAGCACGGCGTCAAACTGCTCGGCGCTGTGCCGGAGACCATCGATAAGGCCGAGGATCGGCAGATGTTTAAAGACACCATGGAGGAAATCGGCGAGCCGGTGATTCCGTCTCAGGTTGTCACAAACCTTGAGGATGCTTTGGACTTTGCGGACAAGATCGGATATCCGGTGATTGTACGTCCGGCGTTTACCCTGGGCGGCAGCGGCGGCGGCATTGCCGAAAACCGCGCGATGCTGGAAGAAATCGGCGAGGCCGGACTGCGCCTTTCGCCGATTACACAGATTTTGGTAGAAAAATGTATCGCCGGCTGGAAAGAAATTGAGTTTGAGGTGATGCGTGATAAGAATGCCAACGTTATCACGGTCTGCTCGATGGAAAACTTCGACCCGGTCGGCATTCATACCGGCGATTCGATTGTCATCGCCCCGGCAGTGACCCTTGCGGATAAGGAATATCAGATGCTGCGTACCGCCGCACTCCACATTATTGAGGCGATGGGGATTGAGGGCGGCTGCAACTGTCAGTTTGCGCTGAATCCCGATAGCTTTGAGTACGCCGTGATTGAGGTAAATCCCCGTGTGTCCCGCTCATCCGCGCTGGCGTCCAAAGCGACAGGATATCCGATTGCGAGAGTTGCGGCAAAAATCGCGGTGGGCTATACCTTAGACGAAATTAAGAATGAAGTAACCGGCCGGACCATGGCATGCTTTGAACCGACGCTTGACTATGTTGTTGTAAAGTTCCCGAAATGGCCGTTTGATAAATTTGTCTACGCCAAGAGAAAGCTTGGCACACAGATGAAAGCCACCGGCGAGGTCATGGCGATCGGCCAGTCCTTTGAAGAGGCACTGATGAAGGCGATCCGCGGTGCGGAGATTTCGATGGACTGTCTGCACATGCCTGCCATGGACGAGCTTTCCGATGCGGCAATCATGGACAAAGTCCGCGCCCAGGACGATGAGCGCATCTTTGCGGTTTATCAGGCATTGCTGCGCGGCGCGGAAGCAAAGACCATTCACGATGAGACCAAGATTGATATGTGGTTCCTGGAAAAGCTGGTGCACCTTGCAAAGCTGGAATCGGAGATGAAAGCCGGAACGGCGTCTTTATTAGAACTGAAAAAGGCCGGATTTTTGGATCGCACGATCGAACGGATTTCCGGGAAAATCGTCGAAAAGTCACTGCCTGCCGTCTAT
>URTH01000212.1 GCA_900550775.1 uncultured Eubacteriales bacterium
ATCTCCGTTGAGGGACGCCGATACATCGCCGAACATGCCGCGGTATTGTCATAGCGGCGCAGGATATAGCAAAAAAACGTCCTCCGTAAAGGCGCTGCTGGCGCTCTTTTTCGGGATCGCGGCTGTGCTTGCCACAGCGTTTTCGGCATCGGTAATCAGCTTGCCGTGTGGCGTGGTCGCCTTGGTTCTGGGGATCGTTGCACTTTCTAAAAAAGAGGGGGCAGGGCTTGTCGCCGCCATCGGCATCGGTCTTGGCGCGTATGTCCTTTTGGTCAGCGGCTTTTGGACATTTTACTCTCTTTTCTATCTGTTTTAGGGATATAACATGATTTAAAAACAGTAAGGACTTTTGCAAAATGATTTTATTTTGCAAAAGTTCTTTTTTTTTGTAAAAAAGGGTTGACAAACACGAGTGAAGATGATAACATATGAGTAAATATTCATATGAGAGGATGTTTTGTATGAGAGAAAACAATGAAAACGGCAGCGGCCTGTTTTTGACGCTGCGTGACGATATCGTGGAACGGGTTTACGAACAGATGCCGCCGGATGAGATTTTATACGATCTGGCGGAGTTATACAAGGTGTTCGGCGATTCCACCCGAATCAAAATTTTGTATGTTTTGATGGAGACCGAGCTTTGTGTCGGCGACCTGGCGCAGCTGCTCGGCGTCAGCCAAAATGCGGTGTCGCATCAGCTGAGAGTGCTGAAAAACAATAAGCTGGTAAAATTCCGCCGCGAGGGGAAAATTATTTATTATTCGCTGTCTGATGACCATGTGAGACGGATTATCAGTCAGGGTATGGATCATGTCAAGGAATAGGGTTTTAAAATAGAATGCAGAAAGGATGATTGGTTATGAAAAAGGTATTTCATCTGGAGGATTTGGACTGTGCAAACTGCGCCATGAAGATGGAGGACGCCATCCGAAAGATTGACGGCGTTGAAGAGGTCAGCATCAGCTTTATGCAGCAAAAGATGACGCTGAGCGCCGAGGATCGAGCCTTTGATGATATTTTAAAAAAGGCGGTAAAGGCTTGCCGGAAGATTGAGCCGGACTGCCGCATTTTGGTTTAACTCAAACCCGATATTGATTTTAAGGGCTAAAAGGAGAGAATCAAAATGAGCAGAAAACTGAAAAAAAGGCTGACTCGGATTG
This sequence comes from uncultured Eubacteriales bacterium, assembly GCA_900550775.1. Classification (GTDB taxonomy): domain Bacteria; phylum Bacillota; class Clostridia; order Monoglobales; family Monoglobaceae; genus Ructibacterium. The sequence continues at coordinate 1,161 of URTH01000212.1, forward strand.
CGGTCAGCGCGGTTTTGTTTGGGATTGCCGCCCTGCTGCCGCTAAACGGAATTTGGCGGCCGGGGGCTTTTCTTGCCGTCTATGCCCTGATCGGATGGGATATTTTGTGGAAGGCCGTCTGCGGTCTGATCCACGGCCAGGCGCTGGACGAGAACTTTTTGATGGCACTGGCAACGGTCGGTGCTTTTGCGACCGGCGAATACCCGGAGGGCGTCCTGGTTATGCTTTTGTACCAGGTCGGCGAGTGGTTCCAAAGCTATGCGGTCGGTAAATCCAGAAAGTCGATTTCGTTGCTGATGGATATTCGGCCGGACAGCGCCAGGGTAGAGCGCGGCGGCGCGTGGACAGAGGTCATGCCGGAGGAAGTAAACGTCGGCGAGCGCATTCTGATTCAACCCGGCGAACGGGTTCCCCTGGACGGCGTGGTGACCGAGGGTTCTTCGGCCTTGGATACGGTTGCTCTGACGGGTGAATCCATACCGCGCGATGTGGAGGTCGGTGACGAGGTAATCAGCGGCTGTGTGGACCAAAGCGGCGTGCTTTATGTCGAGGTGACAAAGCCGTATGCCGAGTCCACGGTTTCCAGGATTTTAGACCTGGTAGAAAACGCCGGAAGCCGCAAGGCCAAGGCAGAAAACTTTATCACCAAGTTTGCAAGGTACTATACGCCGATCGTGGTCGGTGCCGCAGTATTGCTTGCGCTGATTCCCGGTCTGTATACGCATGAATGGAGCCGGTGGGTTTACCGCGCCATGGTATTTTTGGTGATCTCCTGCCCCTGTGCGCTGGTGATTTCGGTACCGCTCAGCTTTTTCGGCGGCATCGGCGGCGCATCAAAACACGGCATTTTGGTTAAGGGCAGCAACTATATGGAAGTACTGGCAAAAATCCATACGATTGTCTTTGATAAGACGGGTACGCTGACGAAAGGCGTGTTTCGGGTCAAGGCGGTGCATCCGGATCATTGCGACAAAGCGCAGCTGCTGGAATATGCCGCCCTTGCCGAGTCGTTTTCGACTCATCCGATTTCGCGGTCGCTCTGCGAGGCCTACGGCAAAACGCCGGAAAAATCCAGAGTGGCCGGTGTTGAGGAATATTCCGGGCGCGGCATCGAGGCCACCATTGACGGCAAAAAAATTGCCGTCGGCAACGATAAGCTGATGGCACAGGTGGGCGCTGCGGCGCACACCTGTCACCTGACGGGAACCGTGGTGCATGTTGCGATTGACGGAACCTATGCCGGACATATCGTGATTTCGGACGAAATCAAGCCGGAGGCGGCAGCGTCAATGCAGGAACTTAAGGCGGTCGGCGTGCAGAAAACCGTGATGCTGACCGGGGATCGCCGGGAGGTCGGCGAGCAAGTGGCAAAGGAACTGGGCATCGACCTTGTTTATACCGAGCTTTTGCCAAAGGATAAGGTAGAAAAGGTAGAAGTGCTGCTCGGTCAGATGGAGCCGGAACAAAAACTTGCCTTTGTGGGAGACGGTATCAATGACGCGCCGGTGCTGTCGCGTGCCGATCTGGGTATTGCCATGGGCGCGATGGGATCGGACGCCGCGATTGAGGCGGCGGACGTGGTGCTGATGGATGACAACACCCTGCGGATTGCCGAGGCGGTGAAGATTGCACGCAAGACGCTGAAGATTGTGAAACAGAACATTGTTTTTGTATTGCTGATAAAGCTGATCTTCCTAGTGATGGGGGCGTTTGGCGTTGCCAACATGTGGGAGGCGGTCTTTGCAGACGTCGGCGTTTCCATCATCGCGATTTTAAACGCGATGCGGACGCTGCGATCGTCTGAAAAATAGCATAAAAGGGATAGAGTCATTCTATCCCTTGAGTGTGTCGATAAACCTACTTTGCGAAAAATTTCATTTTGATTATATCGCCGTCCCCTGTTCCGCCATGCCGTC
>URTH01000213.1 GCA_900550775.1 uncultured Eubacteriales bacterium
CAGCAGGAGATGATCAGGGAGATCCGGAAAAAGCAGTCAATGCATACAATGACCTTCTTGATAAGGGAATGCAGATGCTTTGTGGTACCGTAACATCCGGTGCATGTATCGCAGTTGGTGCTGAAGCAGCAGAGAGCACATTCCTCTTTACACCATCTGGTACAGCAGTTGATTGTATCACCTCCGGAAGCAATGAATTCCGTATGTGCTTTACAGACCCGGCACAGGGAACAAAATCTGCTGAATTTATCGGTAAACATAAGCTGGCAACAAAGGTAGCAGTTCTTTATGATTCTTCCGCAGATTACAACTCAGGTGTTAATGATGCATTTGTTGCAGCAGCTGAGGATAACGGACTTGAAGTTGTAGCTGACGAAGCTTACACAGCAGACAGCAATACAGACTTCTCTGTACAGCTTAAAAAGATCAAAGACAGTGGAGCAGATCTCCTTTTCCTTCCTAACTACTATTCAGACAACGCTCTGATTCTTCAGCAGGCACATGATGCAGGTATGGACGACGTTAAGAAATTCGGTGTAGACGGTATGGACGGTATTTTGACGCTGGATAACTTTGATACCGCTTTGGCAGAGGATGTTATGCTTCTGACGCCGTTTACCGCAGACGCAGAAGATGAGCTGACCAAAAAGTTTGTGACAACGTATAAAGAAAAGTTCGGCGAGGTTCCGAACCAGTTTGCAGCAGACGGTTATGACTGCATTATGTCCATTTATGAGGCTTGCAAAGCACAGGGCATCACGGCTGACATGAGTGCATCCGATATCTGCGAAAAGCTGATCGAACAGTTTACCTCTCCCGACTTTAAGATCGACGGTCTGACCGGTACCCAGATGCAGTGGTCCAAGACCGGTGAGGTTTCTAAGCCTCCGAAGGGCATGATTATTAAAAACGGCGTATATGTCGGCATGTAATAGTAAATGGTGACAGTATGAAAAAGAGGTGGCTGCAATTCTTGCGGCCCCTCCTTTTCGCTTTTATTTCTTCTGTGGGCCGGTCATGTGCAAAATGCAAAGATAAGGTCTTTGCGCTAATGCTTCTTTACATTTTGCAGATGTCCGGCCTTGATGAATTTTATGGATGAGGTGTCAGCTATGACTTTTGTTTCTAACCTAATTAACGGAATCAGTCTGGGTGCGGTTTATGCGATTATCGCCCTTGGCTATACCATGGTTTACGGGATTGCGAAGATGCTGAATTTTGCACACGGTGATGTCATTATGGTCGGTGCCTATATCTCCTTTTGCACCACGACCTATCTTCACCTTCCGCCCATTGTCTCCGTCCTGTTTGCGATGATTGTCTGCACGGTTTTGGGCGTTTTGATCGAGGGGTTGGCTTATAAGCCTTTGCGTAAGGCGTCCTCGCTGGCCGTCTTGATTACCGCAATCGGCGTCAGCTACTTTTTGCAAAACGCCGCGCTGCTGATTTGGGGCAGCGCACCAAAGACGTTCAGCTCCATCGTACCGCTTTCCTCGCTTTCGCTGTTTGACGGCGCCCTGATTGTCACGGCAGAATCGATCGTCACGGTATGCGCATGTATCTTGATTATGATCTTTTTAACTCTCTTCACCAAAAAGAGCCGGATGGGCAAGGGTATGCGCGCCGTGTCGGAGGATAAAGACGCAGCGGAGCTGATGGGAATCAATGTGAACGTGACCATCTCGGTGACCTTTGCCATCGGCAGTGCTCTGGCCGCCATTGCCGGCGTACTGCTCTGCTCGGTTTACCCCGTTTTGGTGCCGACAACCGGTTCAATGCCCGGCATCAAGGCATTTACCGCCGCCGTATTCGGCGGTATCGGTTCGATACCGGGGGCAATGCTGGGCGGTATTCTGCTCGGCGTGATTGAGATTTTCAGCAAATCCTACATCTCGACCGCGCTTTCCGACGCGATTGTGTTTGCGGTTCTGATTGTTGTCTTGCTGGTAAAGCCGACCGGGCTTCTGGGCAAAAAAATTATGGAAAAGGTGTGAGGTGCGAAGATGAAAATACAAAATTCTCTCAAAAATATGAACAAGTTTACACGCACCAACCTCAAGGCCTACGGTATTGTCATTCTTGCCTTTTTGATTTTATTTCCGCTGCAGTCTGCCGGAATGATTAACAATTCCATCAGCGGTCAGCTGGTTCCGATTTGCACTTACATTGTTATGGCAATTTCACTGAATCTGACAGTTGGCTTTTTGGGTGAGCTGAGTCTGGGACACGCTGGGTTTATGAGCGTCGGCGCTTTCAGCGGCGTGATTACCGCAGTCTGCCTGCAAAGCACCGCCGTGCCGGCACCGGTTCGGCTGCTGCTTGCCATTATCGTTGGCGGTATCTGTGCCGGTATTGCCGGGCTTTTGATCGGTATCCCGGTACTTCGTCTGCGCGGCGACTATCTTGCCATCGTTACCCTCGCCTTTGGCGAAATTATTAAAAATATCATTAACTGTCTGTACATCGGCATTGACGCAAGCGGTTTGCACGTCAGCATGTCAAGTGCCGAGGCGCTCGGAATGACAAACGGAAACTTGATTTTAAACGGGCCGCAGGGCGCCGTCGGCATCACAAAAACGGCAACCTTTGGCGCCGGTATTTTGCTGATCTTGTTTACCCTGTTTGTTGTGCTCAACCTGATTAACAGTAAAACCGGCCGTGCAGTTACTGCCATCCGCGATAACCGCATCGCAGCCGAGTCTGTGGGAATCGACATTACGAAATACAAGCTTCTGGCCTTCAGTGTATCTGCGGCACTGGCAGGAACCGCAGGCGTGCTCTACGCCCACAACCTGTCTACGCTGATTGCGCTGCCGAAAAACTTCGGCTACAACATGTCCATCATGATCCTTGTATACGTCGTTCTCGGCGGAATCGGAAGCATCCGCGGATCGGTGATCTCCACCGTCATCCTCTATCTGCTCCCGGAGCTTTTAAGAGGCTTAAACAACTACCGTATGCTGATCTACGCGATCGTCCTGATCCTTGCGATGCTCTTCAACTCCGCACCGCAGTTCATCACGCTCCGCAAACGGATCTTCGGCGGATTTG
>URTH01000214.1 GCA_900550775.1 uncultured Eubacteriales bacterium
GAACGCTCTTCCCCGGCGCCTCGGACGAGCCGGAAACTCCCTCACAGGATACGGAAGATCAGGAGTTGTTCCGTGATCTTGGCAACCACGCCTGGGCAAAAGACGCGATTGAAAAGCTCTATTACGCCGGCATCGTCAACGGAATGGAAAAGGATATCTTTCAGCCGGCAGGCCAGGTCACCAGAGAGCAGTTCGCAAAAATGGTGACGCAGCTGTTTGGTCTCAGCACAAAGGCAACCAAGACAAACTTTAAGGATGTTGACGAAAACGCATGGTATGCACCGTATATCACCGCGGCATTGCAGGCAGGCTACATTCAGGGGCAGTCGGAAGAATATTTCGGCATCGGCGAACCGATTATGCGCCAGGATATGGCAACCATTTTGTACCGCGCCTTAGGAAACCAAAACAGCAAGGCTGTTCTCTCCTTTACGGATCAGGATTCCATCGCGGCATACGCAACGGATGCGATCGCAGAGCTGGTCGGACTTGGCATCGTCAACGGCTATGAGGACGGAAGTTTTCAGCCGCGCGGCACCGCAACACGCGCCGAGGCTGCAAAGATGATTTACGGGATTTATACCTATCTGAACAAAGAATAACGCAAGGTTAACCTGAGGTTAGAGGCTGCGGCAAAATAAAATCATTTTGCCGCGGCTCCATTTTTGTGACGTGTTTTTCTTGCTTTTTCCTTTCGGTTAGGCTATACTGTGAGATGAGGTTACAGAATCATTGTCACCGGCAGGGAGGGCGCGTTATGGGCAGAAAAATATTTTGGAAATTTAATATCATCGATTTACTGCTGATCGGAATTTTGGCCGTCAGCATTTTTGCGCTGCTCTATAAAATTACCTGGGGCAGCAAGGCGGACGAGACAGAAATTTATCTCTTTACTTACGTTTGCCAGTCCACGCCGAAAGAGACCCTGTCCGGCATTGTGCAGGGCATGGCCTGTACGGACGGCGACTACGCAACCGAGCTTGGTGCGCTGACCGCCATGCATGAGGACGCAATCGACGGCGATGCGGAAAAATGCCGGGTGACCTTTTCCTCTTGCTTAAAAGGAAAGAAAAATACGCACGGCGTGACAGTGAACGAGGTCTTGTATCTGAAAGGGAAAAACTTTAACCTTGTAATCGGTGATTCCATTTTCTCCGTTTATCTCTCGGATATCCGTCCTTTGGAAACCGCAAAAGAAAAGTGAGATTTAAAACAGAAAGGTGATTTTCACGAATGAAAGACGATATTATTTATGGCCGCAACCCGGTCATTGAGGCGTTAGAGGCAGGAAAAACCGTGATCGACAAAATCTGGATTCAGGACGGACTGCGTCATTCCCAGATTGCGCATATCCGCGCTTTGGCAAAGGATCGCGGCATCCTCTATCGCTTTGTGGATCGCAGAAAATTGGATACTCTCTGTGAGGGCGAGAACCATCAGGGTGTTGCGGCAGCCATCGCGACCCACGCCTATGCGGAGTTAGAGGATATTCTAAAACTCGCCGAGGATCGCGGTGAGCCGCCCTTTTTGGTGATTGCGGAGGGGATTACCGATCCGCATAACCTCGGCAGTATTCTGCGCAGCGCAAACGGCGCGGGCGTGCACGGCATCATTATCCCCAAAAACCGCAGCACCGCACTCAACGGCACGGTGGCAAAGGTTTCGGCCGGCGCCGTGGAATATACCAAGGTTGCACGGGTAACCAACATCGCACAAACACTGGAAAAATTAAAAAAACGCGGAATTTGGGTTGTCGGCACCGATCTTTCCGGCACGCAGCTATATACAGAATGCGACCTGACCGGACCGCTTGCCGTGGTGATCGGCAGTGAGGGTGACGGCATTTCACGCCTGACGCGGGAGGCGTGCGACTTTTTGGTAAAAATCCCGATGCTGGGAGAAATCCAGTCGCTGAACGCCTCGGTCGCGTCCGGCATTCTGCTTTATGAAGCAGTCAGACAACGCAGCTAGGAGGGTACAACATGCGTATTTTGGCAATCGGAGATATCGTGGCAGAGGACGGCCGCGAATATATTTATAATAATCTGAACCGCATCCGAAAGCAATACAATATCGATTTTTGTATTGCAAACGGTGAAAACGCCGCAAATACAAACGGCATTACAGTTGACATTGCAAATACTCTGATCGACCGCGGCGTCGATATTATTACAATGGGCAATCATACCTTTGCAAACCGCGAGGGGGCGCAGGTTTTGGAAGAAAATCCCCGTGTGATCCGTCCGTATAACTTTCCGCCGGAGATCGAGGGAAACGGATTTGTCGTCTGGGACACCGGCAGCGTAAGGATCGGCGTATTAAACCTGATCGGCAGGGTCAACATGAGTCCGGCGGATTGCCCGTTTCACGCAGCGGATCGCGCCTTAAAACAAATGGATGCCGATATCATCATTGTGGATATGCACGCAGAAGCCACCAGCGAGCGCATCGCAATGGGGCATTTTTTAGACGGCAGGGTCAGCGCGGTGTTCGGCACCCATACCCATGTGCAGACCGCGGATGAGCGAATCCTGCCCGGTGGTACAGGATTTATTTCCGATCTGGGAATGACCGGGGTGGAGGATTCTGTCCTGGGCGTAAAAAAAGAGATCATTATAAACTTTTATATGCAGACGGGCAAACGCTTTCGCTTTGAAAAGGCCGAGGGTGAGGTATTCTTTCACGGCTGCATTTTTGACATTGATCCGCAAACCGGGAAAACGGTTTCGGTAGAGCGCCTGCGTTTTGCACGGCTTTAGGAGGAATTTATGATCTGGTATCAAAAAGAAAATCGGCAGTACCTGCAATCCGACCTTTTTCGTGAGATAGGCGTTGTCACCCACGCCTTTACCTGCCGGAAAGGCGGTGTGAGCCACAGTAACATTTCAGGCATGAACCTAGGGTTTCGGGTTGATGACAACCCGGAGTCCGTCATGGAAAATTACCGGCTTTTGGCAGATGATTTGAAGATTCCCATGGAATCCATGGTATTATCC
>URTH01000215.1 GCA_900550775.1 uncultured Eubacteriales bacterium
TAGAAGTATGTTTATCATTCGTTTCACACCTTTTTCCATGATCGCTGTGTATTTTCAAAGTACGAAATCCCAAAAACGTACGGTAAGTCCGTTTGCGATTTACAGCAGACCGTATTCTTTGAGCGTGGATTTTAAAACTGCCAGGTTTTCCTCGGTCATGTCGCAAAGCGGCATCCGCAGCGGCCCGACGCCGTAACCGAGCAGGTTCATCGCCGTTTTGATCGGGATCGGGTTGACCTCAATAAACAGTGCACGAACCAGCTTTAACAGCTTTAAAAACTGCTCTCTTGCGGCGGCGGTATCGCCGGCTAAGTAGTTTGCACAGACATCGTGCGTTTCCTTCGGCAGAATATTGGCAATTACCGAGATAACGCCCTGTCCGCCGATGGACATGATCGGAACAATGATATCGTCATTGCCGCTGTAAATAACCAGATCGGTTTCCTCTGCGACTCTTGCCGCAAAGGAGAGGTCACCGGTCGCCTCCTTGATGGCGTTGACGTTCGGGATCTTTGACAGCTTCTTTAAGGTCTCAATGCTAAAGCCAAGACCGCCGGTGCGGCCGGGAATGTTATAGAGGATCATCGGAATCGTAATGCTCTTTGCGATGGCCTCGATATGGGCGCAAAGACCCTTTTGCGTTGTCTTGTTATAGTAGGGGGCAACGACCAAAACGGCGTCCGCACCGGCCTCCTGGGCGTAAACGCTCAGTTCGATGGCGTGGGCGGTGTCGTTGCTGCCGGTACCTGCAATAACCGGAATCCGCTTGGCGATCTTTTCGACCGCAAAACGAATGACCGCTTTATGTTCTTCGTCCGGCATGGTAGACGGTTCGCCGGTCGTGCCGCATATGATGATCGCGTCCGTATGATTTTGAACGTGGAACTCTAAGATTTCGGCAAGCTTTGGAAAGTTTACGCCGTTTTCGTCAAACGGGGTAACCAGCGCAACCGCCGAGCCTTGAAAAATAGGGGTTTTCATGGTGCCAGCTCCTTCCTGAATCAGTCAAAGTAGCCCTTTGCGGCTAAAAGCTCTGCCATCAGTACCGCGCCGCCGGCCGCGCCGCGCAGCGTGTTGTGTGACAGGCATACAAACTTGTAATCATACTGCGTATCCTCGCGCAGACGTCCCATGGATACGGCCATGCCGCCCTCTAAGTTGCGGTCCAGCTTGGTCTGCGGACGGTTATCCTCTTCAAAATAATGCAAAAACTGCTTCGGTGCGGACGGGAGCTGCAATGCCTGCGGCTCGCCGGAGAAGGCCGCCCAGTCAGCCTTGATCTGCTCAATGGTCGGTTTGTTCTCAAATTTTACGAATACGGCTGCCATATGACCGTCCGAGGATGCAACACGCAGACACTGCGTGGTGATCGAGGGAGAGACAGCGTCCACGATCGCGTTACCTTGAATAGCGCCCCAGATTTTAAGCGGCTCAATTTCGCTCTTTTCTTCTTCGCCGCCGATGTAGGGGATGACGTTGTCAACCATTTCCGGCCAGGTTGCAAAGGTCTTTCCGGCGCCGGAAATTGCCTGATAGGTGCAGGCAAGCGCCTGTGTAATGCCGTATTTTTTCAGCGGATGCAGCGCAGGTACATAGCTTTGCAGCGAGCAGTTTGACTTTACCGCAATAAAACCGCGCTTGGTGCCGAGACGCTTGCGCTGTGCCGGGATGATCTCTGCGTGTTCCGGGTTGATTTCCGGTATAATCATCGGAACGTCCGGCGTGTGACGGTGTGCCGAGTTGTTGGAGACAACCGGGCATTCTGCCTTTGCATAGGCCTCTTCCAGTGCGCGGATTTCATCCTTTTTCATGTCAACGGCACAAAATACAAAGTCTACCTGCTTGGCTATGGTATCGATATCTGCCGTTGCGTCATAGACTTTCATCGCTTTCACGGATTCCGGGATGGGCGTACTCATTGCCCAGCGGCTGCCCACGGCTTCTTCATACGGTTTGCCGGCGCTGCGCGGAGAAGCCGCCAATACCTTAAGCGTAAACCACGGGTGGTTTTCCATCAAGGTGATAAACCGCTGTCCTACCATGCCGGTTGCGCCGATAATACCCACATTATACTGTTTCACAAAAGTTTCCTCCTTGTTGTACCTGATACAATATTTATGCATACTCTCTTAATATAAAATTATATGCGAAGTTTTCGGATATGTCAAATGTTTTTTGGACAGAATTACCTAAATTTATCAAAGGTCTTTTGACGATTCCGACAAAAGCCGAAAAAAGCTGACGGAAACCGTGAAAAAAGTCTGGTAATTTCTCATTTTTTGTGGTACGATAAGAGAGAATTTTCAGAATTTCGGAATTTCAGAATATCTGCGGAAAGGCTGTGAGATCATGAAGCGGTTGTTTTTGATAGCGGCGGTTTTTCTTTTTTTATGTTCCTCTGTATCGCCCGTGTTTGCGGATTACACACTGGTGCAGTACGTCCGTGTCGGGCTGCTGTACGGAAACAGCGCGCCGTCCTCCGTCACGCTGGAGGCGGACTGCGGTTTTTCTGTCGGCAACTATAAAGAGCGCGAATTTGAAGAAAAGAAGAAGGTAGACGATAAAAAACTGACGGTATCCGTCGGAAACGGTGCGGCGGTCGAAGTAAAAAACGAAGCGGGCGAGACCGTGTATACCGGTGACGGCAGTGTCGGTGTCCGTCCGGCGGCCTCCGGCATGGATCAGGTGCTGGCGCTGAACGGGACGACCTATCGCGGCGGAATCCACTGCATCCGCAAGGGCAGCGTGATGACTGTTGTCAATGTGGTCTTTTTGGATCATTATCTCTACGGCGTGATCTCACGGGAGATGAGCCCGTCCTGGCCGAAGGAGGCGCTGAAGGCGCAGGCGGTCTGCGCCAGAAATTACGCGATGCAGAGTTTGAATAAGCATGCGGATCAGGGATTTGATCTGTGCAGCAATGTGGACTGCCAGGCCTATGCCGGCACAAAGTTTGAGACGGAGGATTCCTATCCGCCGGTGGATGAGACA
>URTH01000216.1 GCA_900550775.1 uncultured Eubacteriales bacterium
TGCTCCTTTTCGGTGCAGCATCAATCTGTATACAGCCGATGCTGTTGAATATACTGAAAAACGGCCTCCGGCACCCAGTAGCGTATACTTTGGCCCTGCCGCACCCATGTCCGAAGCCGGGTCGAAGAAACGTTTAGGGCCGGCATATCCACAAGGGTAATTTTGGCGTTATACATTTCCTCCAGCTGCCGTTTTTTTTCGGTCAATTCTTTTTCAGAAATCCCGGCACGGTTCACCGCGGCAACATGGCAAACAGAAAAAATGCGTTCCGGCTCCCGCCACGAATCCATATAATCAAGAGAATCCGCGCCGACGATGAACACAAGCTCCGCATCCGCATATTTTTTTTGCAGTTTTTCTAAGGTCTGATAGGTATAACTGTCCCTTCCGCTCTCCGCCTCAATCGCGTCCGCGACAAAGTGGTCGTTATCTGCCACGGCAGCGCGCACCATCGAGAGGCGCGTTTTGGGCGGCAGCATATGCGAACTGTCCTTATAATAGACGCCGCCGGTCGGAATGAACAAAACCGAATCAAGCTGCATGGTCTCAAAGACCCGCTGTGCCATCGCCATGTGTCCGATATGGGGGGGATCAAACGTCCCCCCCATGATTCCGATTTTCTTCATTTTAATAGAACAATGCGCTGCTGACGCCATCGTCCATCAGCTTAATTCTGCTGCCTTTTTCATTGGAATCATACAGCTTGCCGGTCGGCTCTTCGCCGCTCTTCTTCAAAAGCAGGATTCTGCCGTCCTTCTTTAATCCGTACGAGGTCACCGCCTGGTCGATCTCGCGGATTCTTCCCTTTGTCGTTACGCATTCAATGGTGCCGGAATTGATCGGCGTTGACTGCACGTCTCTTGCGTAGACCATAATGCTGCCGGCACTGTCATAGGTGTATGCGCCGGCGCAAACCTCCTCCGTTAAAGTCACGGTGTTGGAGTTGGTATAAGCCGCAAGGCTGACCGTTGCCAGATCTCTGTTATAGTTCGATGCAAACCGCACTACGGCACCGTCTGCGGAAACATCGCAGCTATATGCCTCGTCCGAAATCCGTTTTTCGGTGCCCACATAGCCGTTGATGATGCTCATGGTAATCAATGCGCCCTTGCCGCTCTCTTCATTATAACCGCTGATATAAGCCACTCTTGAAAAATCGTCACTGATATCAAACTGCGGACGGAGCGACACATTTTCTTTGATGACGGTCACTGCGTTTGCAACCTTTTGCGAGGTGTTTTCGCCGGACGCTGCCATATAATAATCACTCTTGTCCGTCTCGGCGTATGTCTTGGTATAAATCACCGCACCCTCGTCCTTGCGCACGCGTACCACCTTGGTAATCTCGTCCGCCATAACATTGGCGCTGCCTGCGGCAAGATCCAGATAGCTGAGCGTCTGGAAGTTGTCGTGATAGTTACTGTAAGCGTATGCTGCTTCGTTTTTGCTCAGCAGTACCGGCGGAAGGAATGCCTTTTCCGCACGTACTGCCGGCTGCTCGCCCTCTTTTTGGGAGTACAGGCTATACGTTCCGGCGTTTACGTCATAATCCTTTGCATAAAGGTAGATATCGCTCTTCGGGGTTGTCCCGAACACAAATGCGACCTTTTCATCGATCGTCTGGCTCTCCGTGCTCGCATCCTTGCCAAAGGCACGCAGACACAAATCGCCGGTATTGACGATCGGATTAAAGTTTTTGATATACAGCGCCTTTTGTCCGTTTTGTGCAAACACAAAGTTATCGCTGCAAATATCCTGTGACACGCTGATCGGCTCTTTCATATCCGGGTTCCAGTAGCAAAGCTCACCGTGGTATCCGTTGTCATCGGTGTTCTTCAGGTACAATACGGATTTTCCGTCCTTTGCAATCACCATCTTGTAGTAGACCGAAATCGCAACCAGTGTCCGGCTCTTGCGCGAATCGTTCTGGCAGTAAACCAGATCGCCGCGGCCGGTATTCATGTCCACATTTTCCATAAAGAAAGTGTACATTCCGTCCTCCGAAACATGAATCAGCTGCTTTTCGGTCGGGACAGCCTTTTGATACACCTTAGGATCCACCACCTTTTTGGAGGATGACTTTTTGCTCTGGCTTGTGCTCTGTGCCGGCTGCTGCGTTGCCTCCGGGACTGCCGCCGCGGCCGCCACCAGTTTTTCACTCAGCTGCATCGGCTTTTTGTCATAAACCATGTAAAGCTGGTTATCCTTGGTATAGATGGTAGGGTACAGAACGTCGCCGTTCATCATGCCTGCAAACAGGTTGATCGTGCCGATAATCAGCGCAACCACCAGCACGGCAACGCCGACACCGATGACAAATCTGCGGTTCTTTTTTCCGTCCCGTTCCGTCCGGTTCTGCCGCGGTTTTGCCGCACGGAGGGCAGCTGCTTTCTCCTTGGCACTGCGGCTGAGTTTCTGCGCCGTGCCGCGGCGTGCGCCGATGCGGCCGACGTGCTTACCCTGGCTGCGCCGCTGACGGCGGAGTTCGGCGCGCTGCGCCGCCTCCTCCATCTCTTCCCGGCTGCGCATGTGAAGTTCCGGGTGCTTTTTCTCCTCTTCGTTCTCCGTCTTTTCGGCCGGGAAAATATCGCCGGTACGTTCTTTGCCGAGTCCAAGATCCATATCCGCAATCGCCTGGCGGATTTCGCCGGCGTCCTTAAAGGTTAAGGTATATTGCAGATCAAAATCATAACTGTCTTTATCCGGATCAATCGCCGAAAAACGGCCGGTATCCTGACTTGTCACATCCTGTCCTTTTCCCGCTCCGTTTTCTGCTTCTTCCGCAAACACGGCCTTGCAGAACGGGCAAACCGTTTCATGATCTGATATGGTTTTATGGCATTTCGGACATTGCATGAGAATCACTGCCTTTCTCGCTTTTGTATAAATTTCAGCTTTTTTCACCTATTTTGATCACATAATCATAATTAGTATAACATATTTTTATTGAATTGTATACATTTTATTTAAATTCCTTGA
>URTH01000217.1 GCA_900550775.1 uncultured Eubacteriales bacterium
AAAGATGCCAAAATTTTGCCTTTTCAGGCGGGTTCGGATTACTCTCTTTCGGCTACTCCGCCTTTAGTATACCATGAAAGAACGTGTTCTGTAAATTTTGAATTTTCAAACTCCTATGTCGATTTTTTGAAATCGGGAAAGTCAAAGCTGCAAATCCTTTAAAGTCCTTGAAAGCGCAAAAATGGTACGGAAATCTTGTAAAATCATCATTTACATTCTAAATGGGATCTGGTATAATTTTTTTGAAAGCAAATCTGTCTTTACAAAATGCGACACAAAAAGAATGGAATTGAGAAAGCGAGGATTTATTATGGAACGAATAGACCTGTGCGGCAGCTGGCAGGGACACGGAAAGAGCGCGTCCGGCGCGGAGGAAATCACCTTTACCGGAACGGTTCCGGGATGCGTCCACACCGACCTTATGCCCGATCATGTCACACCGGATTTATACCGGCGCGACCGGGCCGATACGGTACAATGGATCGAATCATGGAACTGGAACTATACCAAGGTTTTTAACATCGAGCAGATCAAAGACGGCGCCGTGCTCTGTTTTGAGGGGCTGGACGTTTACTGCGATGTATTTTTAAACGGAAAGCACCTTGGCTACTGCGATGATATGTTCATTCCGCACCGCTTTTTTGTGGACGGCATACTAAAGCCGGGAGAAAACACGCTGGAGGTCTACTTTTACTCACCGATTCAGCGCGTAGAGGGAAAGAAACCGCGGCGTGCCGCCTTTACCGCCGAGCGGCTGAACACCCGGCGGATTCAATGCACCTACGGCTGGGACTGGGTGGCGCGGTTTGTGACCTGCGGCATCTGGCGGCCGGTGTATCTGACCTTTGGCCGGGAGCTGCGCGCCGAGTCCATGTATATCTACACCCGCGACATTGACCAATACAGCGCGCAGATCGTTCTGGAAACCGCCTTTGTCAACACCGCGGACGGCGGAAACGTGGTTTGTGAGCTCATCGACCCCGACGGAAACACCGTCCGAAAAATCGCCTATTACACCGAAGAGGCGATGCACCGCACCTATATTGATCTGGCAAACCCTGCCCTGTGGTATCCGGCCGGCTACGGGGCGCAGCCGCTATACACCATGCGGATTTTTGTGGACGGCCGTCTGGATCTGGAAGAAAAGTTCGGCATCCGCACGGTTAAAATCATGCAGCTTCCGGACGAGGCAGGGAGCGTGTATGAAAAGCAGTGCCTTGCCCTGAAAAAGGACAGTCCCAGCGCCGATTACTATGACCACAACGAGCAGTTTTCCGGCTTTATTCTGGTAGTAAACGGGATCAAAATCATGTGCAAGGGCGCCAATTGGGTACCGTCGGAGCCGTTTCCCTCCGCAGAGCGGGATGAAAAGATCACGTCCATTTTGGAGCTTGCCAAAGAATCCGGCCTTAACATGGTTCGCGTCTGGGGCGGCGGCATCTTTGAACGCGCGCATTTTTACAACGAATGCGACCGTCTCGGTATTCTGGTAACCCAGGATTTTCTGATGGCCTGCGGCGATTATCCGGAGGATGAAGCATGGTTTTTGGAGCATCTGCAAAAAGAGGCCGCCTATGCCGCCAAGACGCTGCGCAACCACCCATCCCTGATGTGGTGGACGGGCGACAACGAAAACGCGGTCTGCGGCTGCGATACGGATCGCGCGTACAGCGGCCGAAAATCCGCCTATTTCGGGATTGCGCCTATGCTGCAAAAGTTTGACAGCCAGCGGCAGTTTTTGCCGTCCAGCCCATACGGCGGCAATATGTACGCCTCCAAAACCGTGGGAACCACCCACAACACCCAGT
The DNA here is from genome assembly GCA_900550775.1 of uncultured Eubacteriales bacterium. GTDB lineage: Bacteria > Bacillota > Clostridia > Monoglobales > Monoglobaceae > Ructibacterium. Next base: position 1,809 of record URTH01000217.1, read on the forward strand.
ACCTATCCTTTACCTTCGCCTATATGGAGCAGGACGACCTGTCCGATTACAAAGAATTTTTCTCCAAATACCTGGCAAGGTTTGTGGCAGAAGAGCCCGTCATGGGCGCCGTTGCACTGCCGTCTCTGAAAAAGATGATGGAAAAAGACGACATTTTCGGTGATGACGATCGCATGTGGCGGTATCACACCCAGTCAAACCCCGAACTGAAGTACGAACTGTTTGACTACATCCTCATGTTTACCGAAAAGCTTTTGGGAAAATTCAAAAACAATGAGGATCGGTATTTTAAACTCAAATATATCCAGTATGAGTGGATTCGGTTTACCTTTGAGAATTTCCGCCGAAATCAGTGGTTTAACAGCGGCATTGTGTACTGGATGCTGGACGACTGCTGGCCGGCTGCCGCAGGCTGGTCCCTGATCGACTACTACGGTCTGCCAAAATCGGGATATTACAGCTTTAAACGCTGCGCAAAGCCGGTGATGGCCTCCATTCACCCGACAGAGGACGGATTGCAGATTTCCGTCAGCAACAACGCACTGGTCAATAAGCATATTCAGCTCCGGCTCATGCTCCTTGGCGAGGACGGCTCTGTGCGCACCGTTGAGACGGTCGAGACAGACGCCGCAGCCAATCAGGCCTTTGCCGCCATGGTCTCCCCGGTCGTTCCGAAGGGACGGGAGGTACTGCTCTGTGACGTCAGCGGCGATGATGTACACGATCGTGCCTTTTATCAATCCGGCGCATTGGATCTTGTCCCCTGCGACGTAGAAGTCATCGAGATAACGGCGGACAGCATTACGCTCTGCGCAGACGCTTACGTCCACGCCGTGGAGCTGGAGGGCGAGGCCGTCTTTGACGATAACTACTTCTCACTGCTGCCGGGCGAACGGCGAACCGTAGCCTACCGTCCGTGCGGCACCGCGCCCATCACCGTGCAGGGCTATACTCTTTCGGATGTTCTGCCTCCCAAGGTATAAGAAATTTAAGCCCAACCAAAAAACAAAACCCGGCAATCCCCTTCGAGGATTGCCGGGTTCAGACTGTCGAAAAAGTCAGTTTTCAGCAAGATATTGCTTTGAATTGATAGCCCTACGCCCAAAAATCCGCCGCCGGTCTCGGCTCTCGCCTCGGTCAGCGATGGACGATTGCCACCGGC
>URTH01000218.1 GCA_900550775.1 uncultured Eubacteriales bacterium
CGTCCGTCCGTCAGGTGCGCGCCATTGAAGAAATCCAAAAAACCATCGGTTTAGATCAGCTGCCGGAGGATCTGAGAGAGATTGCCAGACTGCGGCTGGCGCATAAGGAGATGAGCCTGAGTGAGCTGGGCGCGCTGATGAATCCGCCGCTGACAAAGTCGGGCGTGAATCATCGGCTGAAAAAACTGATGCAGCTGTAAAAAATCCGGAAAGGGGATGATGACTTGGCTTTTGCACATTTGCATACCCATACGGCGTATAGCCTGCTAGACGGCGAGGGAACCATCAAGAAGCTGGTTGACCGCGCAAAGGCGCTGGGACAGACCGCCCTTGCCATCACCGACCACGGGAATATGTACGGCGTCATTGACTTTTATGAATATGCCAAATCCCAGGGGATTCATCCGATTCTGGGCTGCGAGGTTTATGTGGCCGCGAGGAGCCGTCACGACAAGGTGCACGAGTATGACGCACAGAGTTATCATTTGATTCTGCTTGCCGAGAATGACGAGGGCTATCATAATCTGATGAAACTGGTGTCGCTCGGCTTTATTGAGGGCTTTTATTATAAACCGCGGATCGATATGGAGCTTTTGCGCCGTTACAGCGGCGGACTGATTGCGCTCAGCGCCTGTATGGCAGGGGTTTTGTCGCGCAATATCTTAAACGATAACTATGCGGAGGCAAAACGCCGCGCAGAGGAATTTTTAACCATTTTTGACCGGGATCATTTTTATATTGAATTACAGGATCACGGCATCATCGAGCAGCAAAAGATCAACCGCGGCTTAATTACGCTTTCTAAGGAGCTTTCGGTTTCCCTGGTTGCGACCAACGATATCCATTATGTCCGCCGTGAGGATGCGGTGTATCAGGACGTTTTAATGTGTATTCAGATGGGAAAAACCGTGTCCGACACCGATCGCATGAAGATGGCGACCGACCAGCTGTATTTAAAATCAGAGGAAGAGATGCTCTCGCTGTTTCCGCAGTTTCCGGAGGCGATTGCCAATACGCAGAAAATTGCGGATCGCTGCCGGGTTGACATTACGTTCGGCAAGCTGCATCTTCCCAAATTTGACGTGCCGGACGGTATGACCTCGGCGGCGTATCTGCGGTATCTGACCGCTGCCGGCATGGCAGAGCGTTATCCAAACGATGACGGGTCGGTGCAAAAAAGACTGGATTATGAGCTTGGCATCATTGAGCAGATGGGGTATGTGGACTACTTTTTGATTGTCTGGGATTTTATCCGTTATGCACGCGAAAACGGCATCATGGTCGGCCCCGGCCGCGGCAGCGCAGCCGGGAGTGTGGTTTCTTACTGCCTGCATATTACCAATGTAGACCCAATCCGCTACGGCCTGATTTTTGAACGGTTTTTAAATCCGGAACGCGTCAGTATGCCGGATATTGATATAGACTTTTGTTATGAACGCCGCAGCGAGGTCATTGACTACGTCAACCGCAAGTACGGTACCGATCAGGTGTGTCAGATTGTCACCTTTGGCACTATGGCGGCGCGGCTTGCTGTACGGGATGTCGGACGGGTGCTGGATATTCCGTACGGTGTTGTGGATCAGGTGGCAAAGCAGATCCCGATGGAGCTGAAGATGACCATTGAAAAGGCGCTGGTCGTCAATGAAAAGCTGACCGAAATGTATCAGAGCGACCCGGAAATCAAGCGCCTGATTGACACGGCCAAGGAGCTGGAGGGGCTGCCGCGGCACACCTCGACCCATGCGGCCGGCGTTGTCATTACCGAAAAGCCGGTGCTGAACTATGTGCCGCTGCAAAAAAACGACGACGTCATTACCACCCAGTTTACCATGACGACCATTGAGCGGCTGGGCCTTTTAAAGATGGACTTTTTGGGGCTGCGTACCCTGACCGTAATCCGGGACACGCTGGCGCATATCAAAGCGCAGACCGGCGAGGAAATCGATATTCAAAACCCGGACTTTTGCGATCCGAAAACCTATGCGATGATTTCGGCCGGCGAGACGGACGGCGTTTTTCAGTTAGAAAGCGGCGGTATGAAGCAGTTTATGAAAGAGCTTCAGCCGGAAAATCTGGAGGATATCATCGCCGGGATATCCCTGTATCGGCCGGGGCCGATGGACTCGATCCCCACCTATGTGGCAAATAAGAAAAACGCGGCGAACATTCGCTATCTGCATCCCATGCTGGAGCATATTTTAAATGTGACCTACGGCTGCATCGTCTATCAGGAGCAGGTCATGCAGATCGTGCGTGAGATGGGCGGATATTCGCTGGGGCGTGCGGATCTGGTGCGCCGTGCCATGTCGAAAAAGAAAGCCGACGTGATGGAAAAGGAACGGCATAACTTTATCTACGGCACCGAAGAGGACGGACAGGTTGTAGACGGTGCGGTGCGCCGCGGCGTGGACGAATCGGTCGCAGCGGCCATCTTTGACGAGATGATGGATTTTGCATCCTACGCGTTTAACAAGTCCCACGCGGCGGCATACGCCGTGGTGGCGTATCAGACGGCATGGCTGAAATGCCACTATCCCGTTGCGTTTTTTGCGGCGCTCTTGACCTCATTGATGGAGCATACCGAGAAGGTGACGCAGTATATCGAAATGCTAAAGGGCAAGGGAATCCGCGTTCTTCCGCCGGATATTAACCGCAGCGTGCGGCAGTTTTCGGTCGAGGACGGAAAAATCCGTTTCGGCATGGCGGCGGTTAAGAACGTCGGCGGCGCCGTGGTGGATGAGATCGTGGCGGAACGCACTGCCGGCGGCGCATTCACCGGTTTTCGGGATTTTTGCGTTCGTATGGCCGGGAGAAAACTCAATAAGCGCGTGCTGGAAAACCTGATTCGCAGCGGTGCGTTTGATTGCCTGGGGCTAAAGCGCGCGGTGCTGCTGCGCGTGTATGAACGCGTTTTGGATGACGCGGTGCATCAGCAAAAGATGGTGATGCCGGGGCAGATTGACATGTTT
>URTH01000219.1 GCA_900550775.1 uncultured Eubacteriales bacterium
ATGAGTAATTCTTTTATCAAGCTTGCGTACAACGACATGATGACGGGCACGCTGAACAAAAAGGCGATGGAGACATACTGTGCCTTTGTTGCAGAAAAAATGATGCCAAAAAAGGTCAGCGTAATCATCTATGACATTGACTATTTCAAGTCATATAACGATCATTATTCCCATATCAAGGGTGATGAGGCACTCAAACTCGTTGCCAAAAGCGTGGTTGGCGTTCTTGAAAGATTTGATGGATATCTCTTCCGTTTTGGCGGCGAGGAGTTTGTTGTGATCCTGCCAAACGTCGCGGAGGATGCGGCGCGTCGTATTGCGTGTGATCTTCTTGACGCGGTGCGTAAGGCTGGCATTGTACGGGGCGACCTGCCGGGAAGGCGTGTTGTGACCGCCTCGTTCGGCGTTGCCTGCGGAACCGGCGAAGAGCTGCGCGATTATTCTTTGATTGCAGAGGCGGATAAGCAGCTGTATATTTGTAAAAACGGCGAAAAGGACTGCGTTGCGGTCAATGGTGCAGTGTTTCAATAGAGAACCCAAGTCCGATTTTTTTATCATATCCCGCGGTGTTTCTTCATATATATTACCAAAGCATGGATCATGATAAGAAATGAGGGAATGAATAATGGAAATGAACCTGGTCAAAGAGAATATAAAAACCGGAGAGGTTGTCTGCCAGAAGTACAGTCAGACCATGGCAGAGAGCGATGTGATTGTGCCGGATACAAAGCCGGATATCCAAAAAATTCTGGAGGTCAGCGGAACAGTCTGCATCACCAAAAAGATGCTGCAGCAGGACAAAGCCTTTATCCAGGGCATCATTAAAATGAACGTTTTATACCTCCCGGAGGACGATGAAAACGGACGAATCCGAAGCCTTTGTGCCGATCTGGAGTTTAACCATTCCTTAGACTGCCGCGGTGCGGCGGCCGACATGCAGCTTTTTGCCGAGGCGGTTCCGGAAAGCTTTGACGCCACCCTAATCAACGGGCGGCGGCTGAACCTGCGCTGCGTTTTGGGAATCAGCGTCAAGGTGGTGCGGCCGATGCTGCTCTCTCTTACCACCGGGGTGGAAAACGCGGATGATATCGCCCTGAAAAAGGAGCGGTTTCGCTTTATCAGTGACACGGACGGGTGTGAATGCCAGATTATTCTGCGCGATCAGCTTGCACTGCCGGCCGGAAAACCGGCCATCGGCGAGATTCTGAAGGTAACCGCCGTGCCGACCGGAACCGAGCTTTGTCTGATGGAAAATAAGGCTGTTGCAAAGGGTCAGGTGCGAATCGCTACATTATATAATAGCGAAGAGGATCACAGTCTGCAGTTTATGGAACACACACTTCCCTTTACAGAAATTTTGGATGTGGACGGCGCCGCCGAGGGGATGCAGGGCGACGCGGATTATCACCTCAGCGACATGTACTACGAAATTCGTGATGACGCGGACGGCGAGGCGCGCAATCTTGGGATTGAGCTGGTGCTTTGTGTCAATGTTCGCGGCAGTGAGATCACCGAAATTGATGCAGTGACCGATGCGTATTCTTTAAACAGCGGCCTGGATCTGACGACCAAAAGCTATCATATTGAGCAGCTTTTGGATCACAGCAGCGCGGAGATCTCGCACAAGGATCAGGCGCAGCTGCCGCCGATGCTGCCGCGGCTGAAACAGGTCTGCGATGTCAGTGCCAATGCCAAAATTGACCGCGTCCTGGCAGAAAACGGGCAGGTCACCGTATTTGGCACGGTGCACACCAACATCTTATATCTTACCACCGATGAAAGCACTCCTGTCTGCGGTTTTCATCACGTTTCGGAATTTTCGCAGAGCTTTGCGGTGGATGGCGCCGGCCGCGACACCGCCTGTGATGCGCAGGTATTTTTAAACCATGTCAGCTATACCTTAAGCGGTGATGACAGTCTGGAGCTGCGTTTTGTTTTGGGACTGCACCTCAAATCCTTAAAGACCGGCGAAACCGTATTGGTTGACACCATGGCGCCCTTTGCCCTGGAGGAAAACACCAAGCCTTTCGGCATCGTCCTGTACTTTGTGCAAAAGGGCGACAGCCTTTGGAATATCGCAAAGACCTACCACACCACGGTTGAGGAAATCAAGACGCAAAACCAGCTGGAGAGCGATGTCATTCATCCCGGTCAGCAGCTGAAGATGATGGCAAAGTGCGCCGGATAGCGCAGAGCCGCACCGATGATTCAGGCAGGGATTGCGGCTGAGCAGTGCGGCAGCCCTGCTGTGTACTCACAATAAAAAAGGACTCTTTTTTGCAAAAAAATGCGAAAAAGAGTCCTTTTTCATCTTTGTTTTTATGCTTCCGCTGCTTCTTCGGCGGTTTCTTCCAGGATCTCCTGATACTTTTTCAGGATGCTGCTGTGAAGAATCTCACGCGTTTCCGCATTGATCGGATGGGCAATATCTTTAAAGTCGCCTTCCGGCGTCTTACGGCTGGGCATTGCGATAAAAAGCTTGTCCTGTCCCTCAATTACCTTGATGTCATGTACCACAAACGCGTCGTCAAACGTCACGGACACAACCGCTTTCATTCTCCCCTCTGCATTGATCTTTCTCACCCGGATGTCTGTAATCTGCATACAAGTTCCTCCCCTTTACCAGTTGTCATGTTCTGGATTTAAATTGTGTTTTATGTAAAATTTTTGATTATAATTTTTCCTGATAATTTACAAGAAATGATTGAAAAGCCAATGGGTATGTGGTAAAATGTGTGTTAAATAAAGCATTTTCAACCAGATTCAGGAAGGAAGGTTTTTTGATGCAACAGTTTCAAATGTCTAAGCTCAAACCAGGCTCCTATATTCATATGATTGGCATCGGCGGTATCAGCATGAGTGCGCTGGCGCATATGCTGCTTGATTTCGGTTACCGCGTATCCGGCTCCGACCTTAAGGACTCCAACCTTACCGATGATCTCCGTGCGCGC
>URTH01000220.1 GCA_900550775.1 uncultured Eubacteriales bacterium
CTTCTCAAAATTCCATTGATTAAGGTCAGAGAATTTTAAGGGTGGGGATTTTCGTTCAAACAAGGCAAAAACGGAGGCAATCCTAACGGATTGCCGAGTATTTTAACACAGTTTGAGCGGAAATCCACCTCTTAAAATCGGGTTCGGATTACTAATATCAGGTTAACCGGAAGCAGAGGCGAAAAATTTGTTTGTGCGGGACGACAAAAAGCAGCATTATTATCTGATTACCGTGCACGGAGAGCGGCGTGTAAATCTAAAGGAATTTGCCAAAGCGCAAGAGACGCGGCGGCTCAGCTTTGCCTCCGCCGAGGATTTGCTTGCGATTTTGGATTTAACGCCCGGTTCGGTCACACCGTTTGGGCTGCTCCATGATACCGATGGCCGGGTGGAATTTTACCTGGACGATGCTTTTTTGCAGCCGCCGTTTCGGATCGGGATTCATCCCAACGACAATACCGCCACAGTCTGGCTAAACGCGCACGATCTGATTGCGCTGATTAAGCAAAGCTGTCACACGGTTCATACAGTGTCCTTTCCCTAAAAAATGCAGTGTACTTCTGTACACCGCACTTTTTATTTGATTTTTCAGCGCGACCGCATCGGCGTATAATCCCGATGCTCCGCAATCGCCTTATAGGCAGGCCGGATAATCTTTCCGGCATTGGCCAGCTCCTCAATCCGATGCGCACTCCATCCGGCAATTCTTGCAATCGCAAAAATAGGGGTAAACAATTCCTCCGGCAGACCCAGCATCCGATAGACAAAGCCGCTGTAAAAGTCCACATTGGCACTGACGCCCTTATATATCTTCCGTTTTTCGCAAATCACTTCCGGCCCGATTTTTTCAATCTTTTCGTACAGGGCGTATTCCTTGCTATATCCTTTGGCCTCCGATAATTCCTTGACAAACCGCTTAAAAATGTCGGCGCGCGGATCGGACAGCGAATATACGGCGTGTCCCATTCCGTAAATCAATCCTGTATGGTCAAAGACCTCGCCCTCCAGCATCCGCTTTAGGTAGCCGCGGATTTCATCCTCGTCCGTCCAGTCACTGATATTTTCTTTTAAATGGTCAAACATCTCAACCACCTTGATATTGGCGCCGCCGTGCCGCGGCCCCTTGAGCGACCCCAGCGAGGACGCAACCACCGAATAGGTGTCCGTCCCGGAGGAGGTCACCACGTGCGTGGTAAAGGTCGAGTTATTGCCGCCGCCGTGTTCCGCCTGCAATACCAGCGCCAAGTCCAATATTCTGGCCTCCAGCTGCGTATATTCTCCGTCCGGGCGGAGCAAATGCAAAATATTTTCCGCGGTTGAAAGTTCCGGATTGGGTTTGTGAATAAACAGGCTCTTGCCCCGATGATAGTGCGAATACGCCTGGTAGCCGTAAACCGATAGCACCGGGAACAGCGCGATCAGCTCCAGACACTGCCGCAGCACGTTGGGAATCGAAATATCGTTGGCACGCTCGTCATACGAATACAGCGTCAGCACCGACCTTGAAAGGGTATTCATCATATCCGGGCTTGGCGCCTTTAAAATAATATCGGTCACAAAATTAACCGGCAGCGTCCGATATTGACCCAAAATCCGGGTGAAATCGGCCAGCTGCTTTTGCTCCGGCAGTTCGCCGAACAGAAGCAGATAAACCGTCTCCTCAAATCCGTAGCGGTCATCCTCTAAAAAGCCGCGCACCAACTGCCTGACATCATAGCCGCGGTAATAAAGCCTGCCCTCACAGGGAACCTCCTTGCCGTCCACCATCTTGGTGGCACAAATCTCCGATATCTCGGTCAGACCGGTCAGCACGCCCTTTCCCTGCAAGTCCCGAAGCCCTCGTTTTACGTCATACTTTGTATAAAGCGCCGGATCAATCTTATCGTTTCTCATACAGAGCGCCGCCAGTGCGCGCACCTCTTCCGGCAAAACCGCCATCTTACTGTTTTTCATCGCTTCGCCTCCTGACTCTTTTCTGTTGCATGGTATTATCCTTCTAACTCTATTCTACCATATATTAGAAATAAAAACAAGAAACTTTTTGTAAATTTAATAAAATATTTACACTCTTAAAGAAATTTGTCGGATGACTGCCGGCGCGGTTGTAATTTGACTTTTTTTCAAAAAAAGGGTAGAATAGCAAAAGAAAATGCCCAAATCCGCCGAAAAAACGAATGGGACATTTAATCGCTGATATTGGGTTAACCGAAAGGCCAACATACAAAAAGATGACGTTTTTCAATGACGGGGCATATCGGGTTCGGCTGCCGTGTGACCAGCCGAAATATTCCGAAATAACGCCGATTTAGGCAGGCTTAGATTGCTAACATCAGATTTGGCATAAGAGACTAAGAAACGAGGTGAAGGGCGATGCCATGCATCATTTACCGGCTGAGCGGTCTTTACTGCGGCGGCTGCGGCGCAACCAGAATGCTGCGTTCTCTGATCCGCGGCGATATCGCCGGTGCATACACGCAAAACCGTGCGCTTTTTTTGCTGCTGCCCGTCTGGCTGACAGTCTTTTTGGTTCTGCTTTTGTGCCGGCCGTGCCGCCGCCATGGACGAAATGTGCTTTTCTGTCTTTTCCTCGTCTCACTTGTAATTCTTTTCCTGTTTGGCATCTTGCGAAACCTGCCGTCTTTTTCGTCCTGGCAGCCGTATTAAAAAAGAGCCGCCGCACGGCTCTTTCAGACTGTCGAAAAAGTCAGTTTTCAGCAAGATATTGCCTTAAATTGATAGCCCAACGCCCGCGTCACATCTGCCTGCGCAGTGGCTCGATTTGACAAAAAACGTCAAACCATCGCCTAGGCTTCGGCGCTGCTCCTTTTTTCCAAAAATCAAGTAAGATTTTTGGGAGACCCTATGTTTTCCACCGCGCCCGTACGGCAATGTCGCAATATCTTGCCGAAAACGGCGTAAAATCGGCGAAAAATTTCAT
>URTH01000221.1 GCA_900550775.1 uncultured Eubacteriales bacterium
CTTGGCATAATTTAAACCTCCAAAATGATATTTTTATGATATATCATCTTGGAGGCTTCGTAAAGACTTTACACAAAATTCGGGGTTGACTCGAGGAACTTAAATATGCTCTTCTTATGATTATACTAAGGATTTATTAAATTTGCAACCGGCAGTATACCAAGCTCCCGGCAATCCGTGTTTCTCACATCAAATCGGTTGCCGTAGGGCTTGTACTCATCATTTCCTACTTCGTCACAAATAAACTCACCCTGATCGTTAAACGAAAAACCAAATTTCCATGTAAGCGTTGGGAAAACAATCAGACCGTCTTTGCCAAAATACTCCATAAAGGCGTCAATCACTGTCTCGGCGCCGCCTTCAATGCCACGGTCGCCTGCTATACTCTTATATGATGAATGCACAAGCACCGTATCGGTAGGTTGAAGACCCATTTCCTTTAAATCATTCATCAAATCCTGTTTGCTGTACATCGTTTCACTCCTCCTTCAATCAAACAACTCTTATTTTTATGCATTCATCCGCATAGCAGTCCGCACCGACGTAAACTTCAAATTCGCCTTTCTCAACCTCAAATTCATTCTTTGCATTATAAAATGCAAGCTCATCAAATCCGATACTGAACTCCGCGATTTTCTCTTCACCCGGCGCAAATTCATTTTTGACAAATCCCTTAAGCTCGCGGTACGGCCGCGTCATAGAAGCGTGCACATCATTGATATACAACTGCGAAACTTCTTTCCCAAAGCGTTTCCCTATGTTTTTTACCGACACACGCACTGTTATTTTCTCTCCGCTTTTCAAATCTTCAAGACAAATCTCCGTTTTGTCTGCGGTAAGATTTTTATATTCAAACTCGGTATAACTCTTGCCATAGCCGAAAGGATACATCGGCTTTGCAAGCGTATTTATGTAATTGTACCCATCACGTCCGTTTTCATAATAGTATCCGTTTACAAAACGCGGTCCCTTAGGATGATTGTAGTATATCGGAATCTGTCCGGTAACGCGCGGAAAGCTCATCGGCAGCCTGCCCGAAGGATTAACTTTTCCAAACAGAATGTCCGCACAGCTTCGTGCGGCACAGGTTCCCGAATGCCAAGCATACAAAATCGCGTCAAAATACGGCTCCGCTTCTTCAAGCGCAATCGGTCTGCCAAACGCCATAACGCCTATGATCGGAATATGATACTTTTTCATTTTCTTTAAGTATTCAAGCTGTTCAGCCGGAAAAGAAATATCGGTCACACACCTTGCCTCGCCGTTATTTTCATTGCTTTCGCCGAAAAATAAAATCAACGCCTCGTTTCCGCTTCTCACATCGCTTAATCCGGAGTCGGGCAGATACGGACTTTTCGGAACCGTGAGATTTTCACACTCTTTGCTCAGCACATCATAAAACGATTCCACAATATCGGTATCACCGTCAAGGCACCAGGTGCCGTTGTGCGCCCTTTTTTCATGCAAGAACGGTCCGGCCGCAAAGATTTTCGTATTTTTATCAAGCGGAAGAATGTTGTTTTCATTCTTTAAAAGAACCATCGTTTCGTCCGAACAGTTTTTTGCATCCAACAGATGTTTTTTAATGTTAATATCAAACTTTTTTGTATATGGATTATCAAAAAGCCCTGCAATCAGTTTAATATAAATAACTCTCTGCGCACTTTGGTCAACAATGCTCTCGTCAAGCTTGCCGCTAAGGACAAGTCTCTCCAGGTTTTCCGCATAGCATCCGCAAGCCATATCCATATCGAGGCCTGCGCTGATACAAATTTTGGCGGCATCTTCTCTGCTTTCGGCAACGCCTTGGTCAACCGTTTGTTCAATCGCCCCCCAATCGCTGATGACAAACCCATCAAAGTCAAGCTCGCCGCGCAGAATATCGGTCAAAAGATACTTGCTTGCCGCCGTGGAAATTCCACTGATCTCGTTGAACGAGTTCATCACCGTTCCAACCTTTGCATTCACTGCCGCTTTGAATGTTTTGAGATAATAATTTCTCATTGTATATTCCGATATTTCCGATTTTGCATAATCACGGCCGCCCTCTGCTGCGCCGTAACCGATAAAATGCTTCGCACATGCAACAATCCTGTCATCGGCACAGGCGCCGGCCTCTCCCTGCAGACCTTCCGTCATTGCCACAGCCATCTTCTCCCCAAGATAAGGATCCTCGCCGATGCCCTCAACACACCTTCCCCACCTCGGATCCCGCGAAATATCCAACATCGGTGTAAAAGTCCAGTTAATCCCCTCCGACGCCGCCTCCTTTGCAACGTTGGCATACCCGTTTTTTACGATCTCCGGGTTGAACGATGCGGTGAGCGCAAGCGGAACCGGCAAAACAACCCTATGCCCGTGGATCACGTCACGCCCGAAGAGCAACGGAATTTTCGCCCTGCTTTTGTTAACCGCTGCACGCTGTAGCCTGTCTAGGACATCGCTCGGAACGGTTGCCTTTTCATCATTTCCCGCGGTTGACGAACACGCAAGCACAAGCGCACCCACCTCGCCGTTTTTGATTTTTTCCTCCAGTGCATCAAAAGTTTCGGGTGCGCCTACCCAGAAAACTGCCTGATTAAGCTGACCCGTTTTTTCTTTTAACGTCAAGCCGTTTACAATACTTTTTGCTTCCTGCCATAATCTTTTATTCATTTCACTCACCTACTCATTTCATCGTCTTTATTCAACAATCTGCATGTATTGTCAATCTCCGTACCACTGACATACTCCATAATGCAGCTTGAAAAACTTTTAAGATTTTGCTTTTTGTTGTTCTCAACACCCATATAATAAATTGCATTTTTATTGTCAATAAATTTGTTGATAAATGCGGTTTTACCCACACGGCATCTGTCATAGATAACCGCAAATTCAAATTTATCCGATTTGTATAATCTTTTAAGA
>URTH01000222.1 GCA_900550775.1 uncultured Eubacteriales bacterium
CTGGCATGCAGTCAATCGTAACGGCTGTATATGATGTGCCGGTAGGCGAGGTATGGAGCCGCGAGAGCATTGCAAAGTTAAAAAAGCAGGTTGAGGACGCAGGACTTGGCTTTGATGTGATCGAGAGTATCCCTGTTCATGAGGATATCAAGCTGGGCAAGCCAACCAGAGATAAATACATTGAAAATTATTGCGAAAATATCAAAAAGGTGGCAAAAGCAGGCGTGAAATGTATCTGCTATAACTTTATGCCGGTGTTTGACTGGACGCGCTCCGGGCTTAACCAACCGCTGCCGGACGGTTCCAATGCCCTTGTGTATTACAAAGACGATGTGGACAAGATGGATCCCACGAAAATGACGCTGCCGGGCTGGGACGCTTCCTATACGCCGGATGAGATCGGCGGCCTTGTCCGCGCGTATCAGGAAATCGGCGAAGAGGGGCTCTGGGAGAATTTAGAGTATTTTATCCGCGAGATTATGCCGGTGGCGGCAGAGTGTGATGTGAATATGGCGATTCACCCGGACGATCCGCCCTGGAGCATCTTTGGGATTCCCAGAATCATTACCAACGAGGCCAATATTGACAGGTTCTTGAGTCTGTATGATGATGTCCATCACGGATTGACGCTCTGCAGCGGCAGTCTGGGGTGTGCGGCCTTTAACGATTATACCGCGATGGTAAGAAAGTATGGAAAAATGGGACGGATTCACTTTGCCCATGTCCGTAACATCAAGATTTTAGGGGATGGCTCCTTTGAAGAGTGCGGACATTTTTCTGCATGCGGTTCTTTGGATGTGGTCGAGATTTTAAAGGCATACCACGAAACGGGCTTTGAGGGCTATCTTCGTCCCGACCATGGCAGAATGATCTGGGGCGAGCAGGGAAAACCCGGCTACGGACTCTATGACAGAGCGCTTGGCGCGATGTATATGGCAGGTATCTGGGAAACTTTAGAAAAGCAAAAGGAGAGGTAAAATGCAACTACCATTTCATGTTGATTTAAGCGGAAAGGTTGCGGTTGTAACCGGCGCCGGCGGCGTACTTTGTTCCATGTTTGCAGAGGCTGTTGCGGCATGCGGCGCAAAGGTAGCGCTTTTGGATTTGAACGCGAAAGCGGCAAATGCCGTGGCAGACGCCATTATAAAGCGCGGCGGGCTTGCCAAGGGCTATGCGTGTAACGTCTTGGAGAAAAAAAGCCTGGAAAATGTGCATCAACAAGTGCTTTTTGACTTTGGAACCTGTGATATTTTAATCAACGGTGCGGGCGGCAATCATCCCAAGGCAACCACGGATCATGAATATTGTTCCCCTGAGGATCTGGGAAATGTCAAGACCTTTTTTGATCTTGATAAAGAAGGCGTAGAATTTGTTTTTAACCTGAACTTTTTGGGAACGCTGCTTCCCACGCAGGTGTTTGCCAAGGATATGCTTGAAAAAGAGGACGCAGGCATCATCAATATTTCCAGCATGAATGCGTACACCCCACTAACCAAAATCCCGGCATATAGCGGCGCGAAGGCGGCAATCAGCAACTTTACGCAATGGCTGGCAGTTCATTTTTCAAAGACAAATATTCGCTGCAATGCGATTGCACCCGGATTTTTTGTCACCAAACAGAATGAAAAGCTGCTCTTTCACGAGGACGGGACGCCGACCAACCGAACCGATAAGATTTTAAACAGCACCCCAATGGGTCGATTCGGCAAGCCGGAGGAACTGATCGGAACCTTGCTTTACTTGATTTCGAAGGACGCATCCGGCTTTGTCAACGGTGTCGTTATCCCGGTGGACGGCGGATTTTCCGCTTACAGCGGCGTGTAATACCGTAAACGCGTGGTTTCAGTGATGAAAATCAAAGGTTGAAAGAATATCCATGTATAAAAATATTGATGGAAAGAAGGAATCATCGTGAACAAGAGAATCGGAGCACAGTGTTATACCATACGTGACTTTATAAAAAATGAAGAAGATTTGGACAAGAGCATGGAGAAACTCAAAAACATAGGCTATCAGACCGTTCAGATTTCCGGAATCGGCCCGATCGAACCGGAAACCGTAAAAAACTTATGTGACAAACACGGCCTGGAGGTGATCTGTACACACAAAGGTCAGGACGATTATCTGAACCGTCTTGAAGAAACAATTCGGTATCACAAGATCATCGGCTGCAAAATTGCAGGGATCGGAAGTATTGGTAATTATGACAAATCGGCGGACGGTTACCGCAAATTTGTTAGGGATTTTACGCCGGTGTCCCAAAGACTGAGAGAAGAGGGAATTACCTTTGCTTATCACAATCATGCCTTTGATTTTATCAAAGAGAACGGTGAATATCTTCTCGACATTATTTTAAACGAGTCCGATTTTGATCTGATCCTTGATGTGTACTGGGTGGCCTTTTCGGGCATCGATCCTGCAAAGCTGATACGCAAGATCGGAAGCAGAGCAAGAATTTTGCATTTTAAGGACTTAAAGTGCAATAAGGAGAACAAGACAGAAATGGCAGAGGTGATGAATGGTAACCTGGATTGGGATTCCATCATCGCAGCCTGTGAGGAGTCGGGATGCCAGGCGGCTATGGTAGAACAGGACACTTGCAGCGGCGACCCGTTTGACAGTTTGAAAATCAGCTACCAGCATTTAACAACAAAAGGATTCTGTTAAATATCATTTTGCATTCACGGGGTGTTGTGTCATGAAAAACGGATGTGTTGTCGGCGTCGGAGCAATCGGGCCTATCCATGCTGCTGCTTTGCAGAGCATCGATTCTTTATACGCCGTATGCGATCATCAGCCGGATAGGCTGATGAGTTATTGCCCGGACAATTCAAGGCTGCGCAGATTGAGTAACTTTGACGATGTGCTGCGC
>URTH01000223.1 GCA_900550775.1 uncultured Eubacteriales bacterium
TAAGCTGGGCTGGGCGGAGGAGAGCGGCGAATACTACACTGCGTACGGTCTCCAGCTGCGCGGTGACGGCGGTGAAAAGCTTGCTTTGTTCGATCAAAAGGTCAATGCCTTTTATTCTTATGTGCACCTCCTCTCCGGGACGGTAACAGAGGGGTTGGGCGATCAGGACGCGCACGTAGAATCCGGCGTTACAACAAGCGGCTGGGTTTTGGAGAATGGAGAAAGGACTGCCATCCATGCGGCAAACAACGTTTTTTCTAACGACAGCAGCAAGGGTGTCCCGGTCTTTAATATCCAGGCAAAGCAAGAGGGCGGCTATGCACGCCCGTTTGACGGGGAGCTGACCCTGACGCTGACGGCTGCGCCGAATGCCGCAGACGCTGCCAAATACGATTTAAAGCAGACCATCAGCGGTAACAATATTTCGCTTACCTCGTCAAAAACAGTGGACGCGGCGGTCGTGACCGCGCTGGACAGTTTTCATATTATGCAGGGGAACTACGCGGCCGGAACGGCAAAACTGATCGGTGTGCGCGATGTCTATGCCGCACAGCTTAACACCAGCGGCAACAGAACTTTGGCGCAGATCAATCCGGCCAATGTCACGGTGAGCGATATCGTAACCGGCAGTGATGAAGGCTACCAAAGCGGTGCAAAGCTCGGATCGGTAAATTTAGACGATAGCGGTAATATCAGCGCTGCAGATGCGGATCTAACCAAAATCAATGATGAGTTTAAGGTGGAGGACGGCTATCTTTGGGCGTATGTGCATAATCAGGAAAGCACCACAACGGATCGCGCGGTATCCAAGCATTTTTCGCCGGTACAAAACGGTGAAACGTTAAGAATCAGCACCACGGTGCGTTTTAACTATGTTGCCGCAACGGATAACTATTGGCTGGGTTCCGGGATCGAACTGACCGGCGCGGGCGGAAACCTGCCGCTGATTCAGTACGGCATCAATCCCTATTGGAGAAGCCTGCGGTTTTTAAATAACGGCGGCGGCAGCGCCGGATTTATTTCAAACGGAGATGCAAATGCGGATGTTGTAACGGTGGGTAATAAAGACGGAAAGCTGGGACATCAATTTGGGTTTGGCTGGCAGGAAGTAGAGGGCAACGATTTGTTTAAGGATAATGATCAAAAGCCCAGGTATCTATATCTTTATGCCAACCATCCGGGAGAGACCTGTTCCAACGGCGGTGATATCACGCTCAACCTTGTTGCAAAACCAAACGAGAGCGATAGCAGCAAATATGACCTGACGATGACGACGGTCGGCCCGAACATTGATGTAATTTCCACCAGGACGGTGGATGCCGCATTGATTACCGGAATGACCGATATCTGTATGGTAAGCACCCGTACGGCAACGCCGTATGAAATTACAAATCCCGAAAAGCTGATCGGCATCAAAAACCTTTCTGTAACTGCCGGTGCGGCAGAGGGCAGCGTCTCGGCCGAGCTGAAAGAGGGAAGCAATACGGTGTATATCCCGGTGCAGATGCCGGGCGGCAATGCGGCGGATTTTGCGGTGGTTGCCGCAGTTTGCGACAAGGCAACCGGCGTACAAAAGAACTTTTTCATCAAAGAGGTTAAGGGCAAAGACAACAATGACGATATTGCGATGGAAGTGGATATCACGGCGCCGCAGTCGGAGTATGTGACGATTTATGTGTTTGATTCGTTTACACGGCTTGCCCCGTATGCCGTGCAATCGCAGATCGGTATGTAAACCGTGAAAACGAATCCCATCGACCAAAGGAGGAAGACGCAATGAAAAAGAAACGATGGATTGCAGGTCTTATAGCGGCCATGATGCTGACCGTCATGCTGCCGCTGTGCCCGGCGTCTGCGGCAGAGATCAGCATCTTTGACTGGAAGTTTCAGAACGAGTACGCAGACGATAGTATTGCAACCAACTGGTGGGGGCAGGCTATGACGGAATGCCCCGGCTATAAGGAGGGCGAAAAATGGGCAACCGCCTGGGGCGGCGAGGGCTGGTATTATGACGCGGAGGACGGCAGTCTTGCCATTACCGCAAACCCCGGCAGCGCCAATGGGGCGGAATCCTATCTGGGACGCCGCATTGTCGCAGAGGCGATCCCGGATCACAGTGAGATCACCATTACTTATAAATTCCGCACCGCGAGCAAGCCGACCAAAAGTCAGGGCGAGGTCTGGATTAAATTAAACTCCCAGGAGGACGGAAAGACCGGCGAGACCGAGGCAAATTCCTTTATGATTAAAAATTCATTGACCGATGATATGTCCCACGGCTTTGCCAGCACAACGGCGTGGCCCTTTACGGCCAAGGTGCCGGATCGCGATCCCAATGCGGTCAGCTTTACCTATGACAAGGACTATGAGGTGGCAATCACCCTAAAGCCGAACACCGATACGTCCAGCCGTTATGTGGCAAAGATCAAGGAGGACGGCAGGGATAAGGGTACCGTCATCGTCAATGAGTGGCCGGGCTTTAAGCGCTCGCAGTTTAAGCAGCCGGTGCAGATTACCATCTGTGCCATCAATCGGAGCGATATTTTGGAGCAGGAGCCGGTTATCTATATGAAGGAGATCAGCATGACGGCGAAACTCCCGAACGAACCGCTCGGCGCCGCTTACTTCCCGGAAAACGGAAGCCGGAATGTGGCTTTGGACACCGCATGCTATGCGGAGTTTGAAAAGGCGGTTGAGGCGGTGGACGCGTCACAGGTTTCTATTACGGGCGGCGCGGAAGTGACAAGTGTTTCGATGGACAAAGACGATCGCCGCGTGCTGCTGGGTCTGTCCGGCCTTGCGCCAAAGCAATCCTACACCGTGACGATACGGGATGTCAAAGGCAAGGTCGCCGATGAGGCGTTTGACTA
>URTH01000224.1 GCA_900550775.1 uncultured Eubacteriales bacterium
GCTGCGCAACCGGCACAATCACTGCCTGAATCGGCGCGATTCTCGGCGGCAGCTTCAATCCGGCATCATCGCCGTGCACCATGATGATGGCGCCGATGATTCTGGTCGACATTCCCCAGGAGGTCTGGTGAACGTATTCCATCTCATTATTTTCACTCAGGTACTGGATTCCAAAGGCTCTTGCAAAGCCGTCCCCAAAGTTGTGGCTGGTGCCGGACTGCAGCGCCTTGCCGTCATGCATCATACTCTCAATGGTATAGGTCTCCCTGGCACCGGCAAACTTTTCCTTTTCGGTCTTTTGACCCTTGATCACCGGAATCGCGAGCACTTCCTCGCAAAAATCGGCATAGACATTCAGCATTTGGATGGTGCGTGCCTTTGCTTCCTCTTCGGTGGCGTGAGCGGTGTGTCCCTCCTGCCACAAAAATTCCGCACTGCGGAGAAACGGACGGGTTGTCTTTTCCCAGCGCACCACACTGCACCACTGATTATAAAGCCGGGGCAGATCCCGATAAGAACGGATCGTACCGGCATAATGCTCACAAAACAGGGTCTCGGAGGTCGGGCGGACGCAAAGCCGCTCCTGCAATTTTTCATTGCCGCCATGGGTAACCCACGCCACCTCCGGTGCGAAGCCTTCCACGTGATCCTTTTCTCTCTGCAAAAGGCTCTCCGGGATGAACATCGGCATATAAACGTTCTCCACGCCGGTCTTTTTAAACCGTGCGTCTAAGTTTTTTTGAATGTTCTCCCAAATAGCATATCCGTAAGGCTGAATCACCATACATCCGCGCACGCCGGAATAATCGCAAAGCTGCGCTTTTTTAATAATATCGGTATACCACTGCGCAAAATCCTCGCCCATGGGGGTAATTTCTTCTACCATTTTTTTATCTTGTGCCAAGTTACTCATTCCTTCCCAAATCTACCGAAGGTGCATTTAAAATCTATATTTTAAAACCTTCACAAATATTCCATTATAGTATAAAGGAATTTCAACAAGGTGTCAAGGCTTGCCGGCATTTTTTTCGGCGGCATATTCAATTTTTTGTGACAGAAAAATCGGCGGCAGACTATTTTCCGCTGCGGCTGACGCGGTCTGATTTTTTTCTTTACATGCGTACGCCTGTCTGTTATAATGGAAATACAAACCAATCCATTGTACAAGGAGGTATCATCCATGAAAAAGATCGTTGCTTTATTTGGTGTGATCGCGGTTCTGCTTTGCATGTCGGTTTCGGTATTTGCAGGGGATGTGCCGGAAGGATTGCTGCACGAAGATACCGCAAAGGTTTTTCTCGGTACGGTCGAGCGCTATACCACGAGAGATATTCCGTCTGCCCCATACAAAGAGATTGATTCCTTAGAAATCGTACCCACCGAAAAAATTAAGGGCGATATTGAAATCGGTGTAAAACAAACATACGCCAAATGCCGTTCCTCATCGGATCTTAAGACCGGCACAGAATATTTATTCGGCCGGTTTGACAATGACAATGTTTACATCTATGAAATAGCATCCAGAGAGGGCAATCAATTCAAGCTGGTTGATTCCGAAAAACACGATATGACAAAACGGCTTGAGGATTATTTAAACGACGGCTCCTTTAAGCGGGCAGAGCGGGAGCGAACCGACTTAGAAAAATATAAAAATGCAACGGTGATGGCCGATTTATGGATTTTCACCCGTGAGGAAACAGAAAAAATCGAGGTTGTCTATGCAAAAGAAAACGATGCGGCCGGTTGTCTTGTGGATAAAGATCAGTTTTTTGATCTGGCAGAAAAAATCAAGCTGAATCCCGTCAACAGAATAGATAAAATCGACAGTAATAACGGCGTCTTTCTCATAGCATATGATAAGGATGGAAGAAAACACAGCGTATGGCTGGATCAAAAGGCAAGACTCGGCAACACGGAATATGAATCCTCTTCCGCCGTGACAACACAATATGATATTTCCGATGCCGATTATGTGAAATTGCACGATTTTATGCCGCCGGAGGCAGCTGCACATATTCCAATTGAAAAGAAGGGAATCCGCGTTTTATACGGCGTCGGAATCGGCTTGGCTTTCGCAGGTTTCATCCTGCTTATCATCTGCATTGTGAAAAGAAAAAAGGGATAATTTTACGCGAATCATTGTCATATTTGCTTCACAAAATTCGGATTTCTACGCTTTTAACGCCGCTCTTGCTTTTTCGTTCAAAGTATGATACAATGCTATGACAAAAAACAGTCAGCGAAGGAGATTTTGTCATGCACGATTTTTTTATGGGCGCACATCTGGCATTTCGGGCGATTTACACCTTGCTCCTCTATGCCGCATCTGCCATCAGTCTGTACCAAATTGCAAAAAACAACAGCGTACCCAATCCATGGATCGCCTTTATCCCGATTCTGCAATATTACATCATCGGTTCTTTGTGTGAGGAATATATGATCCGCGATTACCGCATTCCGCATCTGGAATGGGTCATGGTTCTTTTGGAGCTTTTGCAGATGCTCCTCGGCATGGTCGGCGGATTCTTCCTGGTACCGCTGCGGATTTTGGTAAACCTGCTTCTGGTTTTGTTTTTGCATAAGTTTTTCTATCTGTTTACCCCGTCCCGTGCCTCGATTTACGCGGTGTTGTCTTTGTTTGGCAGACTGCCGCTGGTCGTGCTGCTGTTTTTCATGAAAGACAAACCGCTGGTTATGTCGGGCGGCGCATATCCCTATCCCTTTTCGCGCCGCTGAGTAAAACGCATATTTAGGGCGCACTCTGGCGCCGCACCCGTTTGGGCAATGTTGCAATATCTTGCTGAAAACGGCGTAAAATCGGCGAAAAATTTCATT
>URTH01000225.1 GCA_900550775.1 uncultured Eubacteriales bacterium
ACACCGTAATTTCAGAGAGCGGCGAAAACATCTCGCAGGGGCAAAAGCAGCTGCTTTGCATCGCCCGTGTGATGCTTTGTCTGCCGCAGATGCTGATTTTGGACGAGGCGACCTCTTCTATTGATACCCGTACCGAAATCCGGATTCAGCGTGCCTTTCATAAGATGATGGAGGGGCGCACCAGCTTTATCGTTGCGCACCGTCTTTCCACCATTCAGGAGGCCGATGTGATTTTGGTGATGAAAGACGGACACATCATCGAACAGGGCGATCACCAATCCCTGCTCCAAAAAGGCGGCT
The DNA here is from genome assembly GCA_900550775.1 of uncultured Eubacteriales bacterium. Taxonomy (GTDB): domain Bacteria; phylum Bacillota; class Clostridia; order Monoglobales; family Monoglobaceae; genus Ructibacterium. The sequence continues at coordinate 301 of URTH01000225.1, forward strand.
TTTACGCGCAGCTTTATCAGAGCCAGTTTGCACGCTCCTGACAAAAAACGGTATAGATATCGGTATTCCGTACACAATAGAGACAGATATTTTTGTGACGGAGGCCATATTTATGACAGAGCAGCAAAAAGATGCAAAAAAAATTACCTGGTACACCCTCTCGCTGATGGCGTTTTCCACCGTCTGGGGCTTTGGCAATGTCATCAACGGCTTTGCCGCCTATCACGGGCTGCGCTCGATCGTGCCATGGATTCTGGTGTTTCTCTTTTACTTTATCCCCTATGCCCTGATGGTCGGGGAACTCGGCTCCGCCTTTCGGCACACGGCCGGCGGCGTGAGCGCATGGATTCACGAAACGATCGGCCCCAGGATGGCGTTTTACGCCGGATGGACTTACTGGATCGTCCACATGCCCTATATCTCACAAAAGCCCACGACCGCCCTCATTGCGGCCGGCTGGATTTTGTTCGGAGACGGTCGGGTCAGTGAGCTTCCGACCGTGGCGCTGCAGCTTGGCGGACTGGCAATCTTTCTGCTTGCGCTTTTTCTCGCAAGCCGCGGCGTATCCTGGATCAAGAGAATTTCTTCGATTGCCGGCAGCGCCATGTTTTTGATGTCCATTCTCTTTATCCTGCTGATGCTGGCCGCACCGGCCATCCGCCCGGCGGCACCGCAGCTCCACAAAACCGCGCTGCAGCTTTCCGATTTTTTACCGCAGTTTCAGCCGTCCTTCTTTTTGAATCTGTCGATCCTGATTCTGGCCGTGGGCGGCTGCGAAAAAATCTCGCCCTACGTCAATAAGATGCAGGATCCGGCAAAGGGCTTTCCCAGAGGGATGATTACCCTTGCCGTCATGGTGATGACCTGTGCGATCCTGGGCACGCTGGCGCTCGGTATGCTGGTGGATTCTTCTGCCATACCGGCCGATTTTATGACAAACGGCGCGTACTTCGCCTTTCAGTCCGCCGGCAGAATCTACGGCGTCGGAAACGCCCTGATGCTGCTTTATGCCATTGCCTTTTTCATCGGGCAGATCTCGGTCATCATTCTCTCGATTGACGCACCGCTCCGCATGCTTTTAGACAGTGCGGACGAACAGTATATCCCCAAAGCTCTGCTGCAAAAGAATCGGCGCGGCGTCTACCAAAACGGCTACCTGCTCATCGCCGTCATTGTCGGCATTTTAATCCTGCTGCCGGCCTTTGGAATCGGCAGCGTCAACGAGATCGTCAAGTATCTGATCCGTTTAAACGCCATTTGTATGCCGCTGCGGTATCTGTGGGTCTTTGCCGCCTATATCGCCATGCGAAGGGCAAAAGCGCATTATAACCCCTCTTACCGCTTTGTCAAAAACCGGCATCTCGGCACGGCGGCCGGCGTCTGGTGTTTTGCGCTGACTGCCGTCTCCTGCGCCGGCGGTATTTTTAACGCCGACTCGGCTTTTCAGCTTATCATGAATTTAGTGACGCCCTTTGTGCTCTTAGGGCTCGGTCTGCTGCTTCCCATGCTGGCCGCCCGGCAGCGCGCAAAGGAAAAATAAAGGAGGAATCCGCATGAAATCGGAAACCGCAAAAGAATTACTTCGTTTTATCAAACATTGTCCCAGCAGTTTTCACACGGTAAAAACCGTTACCGATCTGCTCACCGAGGACGGCTACACCAAGCTTTCGGAAAGCGCGCCCTGGCCGCTCCGATCTGGCGGCAAATACTTTGTTACCCGCAACCATTCATCCGTCATCGCCTTTCGGATTCCGCACCGGGATTTTTCTGCCTTTCTGATGACGGCCAGCCACAGTGAATCCCCGGCATTTAAAATAAAGCCCGACCCGGAAATGCCGGTCAGGAATTACTACGTCAAGCTGAATACCGAAAAATACGGCGGCATGCTCTACACCACCTGGATGGATCGGCCGCTCTCGGTCGCAGGGCGCATTGTTGTCAAAACTGCGGACGGCATCGAAACAAGGCTGGTGGACATCGACCGCGATTTACTGATGATTCCGAATCTTGCGATTCATATGTGCCGCAGCGCCAACGAGGGCGTTGCACTGAATCCGCAGACCGACCTTTTGCCGCTGTTCGGCGGCAGCGACGCCGCCGGCTCATTCTGGCCGATGATTGCGGATACGGCCGGGGTAAAGGTACCGGACATTTTGGGTTCCGATTTGTTTTTATACTGCCGCACACCCGGCAGCATCTGGGGCAGTCAAAAGGAATTTTTGTCCGCGCCGCGGCTGGACGATTTGGAATGTGTTTTTGCAACGCTGAAGGGATTTCTCGCCGCAAAGGACAGCGATGCCGCGCCGGTTTTCTGCGTTTTTGATAATGAGGAGGTCGGCTCCGGCACCAAGCAGGGCGCAAAATCCACCTTTTTGGCAGACACCCTGTACCGCATTTTCCACGGAATGAACCGGGATTATGAAGATTATCTCCGCACCCTCGCGTCCAGCTTTATGCTCTCGGCCGACAACGGACACGCCGTGCACCCCAATCATTTGGAAAAATCAGACCCCACCCA
>URTH01000226.1 GCA_900550775.1 uncultured Eubacteriales bacterium
GAGCAGCAATGCCGGAAGCAGAATGATAATCGTCCAGTCAAAATAATAAAATGGCATAAATGGCATATCTACTTCACTCCTTATCTAAAATCATTGCAAATCCAAAATCATTCCGAATCCAAAATGGTTCCGATCACGATCTTGTGGCCATTTAAAAAGCTGGCGGCGTCCATGCGTTTGCCGCCCTTCTTTTGCAGTTCTAAGATCAATATACTCTCTCCGTCGCCGCACGCAACCCGAATCCCGCGCTTATCCGCGCTCAAAACTTCGCCCGGCTTGCCGCTTGCACCGCCGCCGTCTTTGGCACGGATGACCTTGATGATTTCATCCCCGTATCGGGTATAGCTCATCGGCCACGGGTTTGTGCCGCGGATCAGGTTTAAAACCGTCTGCACTCTCGCCCTCCAGTCAATATGGCCGGTCTCCTTGGTGATCATCGGCGCATAGCAGGACTTTGCGTCATCCTGCTTTTCGCGCGGTGCGGTGCCGGCTTCGATCTGTATCACGGTTTGGTGCAGCAAATCTGCGCCCATCCCGGCCAGGCGGTCGTGCAGTTCTCCGTACGTTTCGGTCGGCAAAATCTTTGTGTCGGCCTTTAAAATCATATCGCCGGTGTCCAAACCGCGTTCCATATACATGGTCGTTACGCCGGTTTCCGCCTCGCCGTGGATCACGCTCCACTGGATCGGCGCGGCGCCGCGGTACTTTGGCAGGAGCGAGGCATGCACATTGACGCAGCCGTACCTTGGAAAGTCCAGAATATAGCCGGGCAAAATCTTACCGTATGCCACAACCACAATCAAATCGGGATTTTTCTCTTTTAAAAGCGGCAGCAGCGCCTGATCCTTTAGCGATAGCGGCTGATAGACTGCGATCCCGTGCTCCAGCGCGCACACCTTGACCGGCGGCGGCAGCAGCTTATGACCGCGCCCCTTCGGCTTATCCGGCTGCGAAACCACGCCCACGATCTCGTGGCCGTCCGCAATCATCTGCTCCAAACACAACACTGCAAAATCCGGGGTACCCATAAACAATATTTTCATATTCTATCTCCAACTCAAATTATCCCAGTTTAAAAACTGTCATTTTATTTATTATACCTTATCAGACCGCATTTATCAATATCAAAAGTCACAAAAAAATATATTTTTACAAAATGCGGTATCGGCGTTTTCCGTTTTGTGTTTCTTTGTCATTTTTATGCATTGCAAGGCGGCTTAAAATGTGGTACAATCAAAAAGAAGATACAAAAAACGGTCTTTAAAAAGCCATTTGATATGACTTTGATTTTTCATAAAAAGGCATAAAGTCTATGCCCGGAAACGAGGGATTACCATGATTGCAATCATTGATTACGGTGCCGGCAATTTACGCTCGGTGCAAAAGGCGTGTGAGGCGGTCGGTGCCGAGGCGGTCATCACCGCAGACAAAGACGTCATCGCACAGGCCGATCACGTGATCCTGCCGGGGGTCGGCGCCTTTGGGGATTGTATGCAGAGTTTAAACCGCGCAAATCTGACCGATGCCGTGCGCGGAGCCGCGCTTGGCGGCAAGCCGTTTTTGGGCATCTGCCTCGGTATGCAGCTGCTCTTTGACCGCAGCGAGGAATCGCCGGGCGTCAAGGGGCTTGGGATATTTCCCGGTGAAATCGTAAAAATCCCGAAAAAAGAGGGCTATAAGATCCCCCACATGGGCTGGAACTCCCTGGATTTTTGCGGCAGCAGTCCGTTGTTTGAGGGGCTTCCCGATCACCCTTACGTTTATTTTGTCCATTCTTATTACGCGGTGCCGAAAAATGACGGCATCATTGCGGCAAAAACCCGATACTGCGGCGATCTGACCGTCTCGATTCATGAGAATAACATTGTCGCAACGCAGTTTCACCCGGAAAAGAGCGGCGATGTCGGTCTTAAGATCTTGAAAAATTTTGTGGATATGGGAGGGGAACGCTGATGTACGCAAAACGAATCATTCCGTGTCTGGATATCCACAACGGCCGCGTGGTAAAAGGGGTCAATTTTGTCAACCTCCGCGATGCCGGTGACCCGGTTGAGGTCGCCAAGCTTTATAACAAGGCCGGTGCGGACGAGCTGGTCTTTTTGGACATCACCGCCACGCATGAGGCAAGAGCCACCGTGCTGGATTTGGCGCGCCGCGTCGCCGAGGCGGTCTTTATCCCCTTTACCATCGGCGGCGGCATCAAAACGGTTGAGGACTTTCGCGTCCTGCTCAAGGAGGGCGCCGACAAGATCTCGATCAATTCCTCCGCCATCCGCAACCCGGAGCTGATCCGCGAGGCCGCCGAAAAATTCGGACGGCAATGCGTGGTAGTTGCCATTGACGCCAAACGGCGCGCGGACGGAACCGGCTGGAATGTTTACCGCAACGGCGGCCGCATTGACACCAGGCTGGACGCGGTTGCGTGGGCAAAGCAGGCGGACGCCCTGGGCGCCGGTGAGATTCTGCTGACCTCGATGGACTGTGACGGTACCAAGGCAGGCTATGACCTTGCCCTTACGCGCACGATATCGGAGAGCGTTTCGGTGCCGGTTATCGCCTCCGGCGGCGCCGGCAATATGGCACATTTTAAGGACGCCTTAACCGAAGGAAAGGCGGACGCCGCGCTTGCCGCGTCGCTCTTTCACTTCCGCGAAATTGAAATTATGGACTTAAAGCGGTATCTGCACGGCGAGAACGTTCCCGTCAGACTATAACGAAAAAGGATTGCGGCACAAATGTGCTGCAATCCTTTGAGCATATCGATAAACGCTATTTTGCGAAAAATTTCATTTTGATTTGATCGCCGTCCCCTGT
>URTH01000227.1 GCA_900550775.1 uncultured Eubacteriales bacterium
TCCGGGCACCGGCATGCGGACGGCATTGTGAAGATTGACGACTTTATCCATGTTATTCAGGACGGCGATACCTGTCAAAAAGCAGACAAGGCGGGAAACGAAAGACTCGTTAACACGACAAGCGAGCAGAGCTTTGCAGTATTTACAGTTGACAAGGCGAAACACAAGGTGTACGTTACCCGGATCGGCGCAGGGGATGACCGCAGCTTTACTTACTGATCAAAATAAGACTGGAGGGATATCACAATGAAAAGAATTTTAAGCTTATTGCTTGCCGTTTCCATGATTCTTTGCTCCTTTACCTTTGTGTATGCGGAGGGAGAGGAACCCACCTTTCCGGATGGCGCAATTCAGATTGCAACCGCAGACGATTTAAAGGCGGCAGCCAATGCCATCAATGCTGACCCAAACAGAGGTGAGGGCAAGTATTATGTACTGACCCAGGATATCAACTTAAACGGGGAACAATGGCAGACCTACATCGGTTCCGCAACCAGCCCGTTTAAGGGTACCTTCGACGGTAACGGTCACTACATTACCAATTATTCCATTACCTATGCAGACGCCGAAGGCGCCTTTGGCCTGTTCGGCGCAGCCGGCGGATCGGCAAAGATTTTTAACCTGGGTATTAAAAACGCAAGCATTGAACTCACGAACCAGTATAGCTGGTCTACAGACAGCGGCGGTTTGGTCGGTGATCTTTTGGATAGTGCAACCGTAGAAAGTTGTCTTGCAAAAAACGTAAAAATCACACTTGGGTTTGTAAAGAACAACGATAACGGACAGATGTCAGCAGCCGGCGGCTTGATCGGCCGCGTAAACGGTTCCGGGGCCGTAGTGAAAAATTGTTATGCGATCGGAACGCAGGTGAACCAGGCAGAAGTAAACTATGACGGCGGTCTGGTTGGCGGCGCAGCCGCATTTACAACCTTTGCAAGCTGCTATTCCGATACAACGCTGGGACGTTTTTATAACAGCACAGCTGCAAAGGCAACTGCACTGTACTATATCGCGGAGCCGCCGTGGCCGTGGACATCGGATTCTAAAGATAAGTATGCCGGCGAGCGCATCGGCGAAGAACAAATGAAGGGTATTGCATCGGCGCTGGGCGATGGGTTTAGTGTTGACTCGGTGGTTGCACCGATGAATAACGGTTACCCGATCCTGAGCTGGGAGGCAGACATTCCCACCATGGAAGGCGCAGGAACAGAAGAAAATCCGTTTTTGATTAAGAATGTTGAGAACCTGGGTCAGGTATCTGCCTACGGCGATACGACCGGCGTATACTTTAAAATGGAAGAGGATATCGATTTAGAGGGCGCGGTTTGGACAACCAGTATCGGTACCCAGGCAAATCCCTTCCGCGGTGTCTTTGACGGTAACGGTCATATCATTAAAAACTTTAAGCTGGCCGCTCCTCAAAACGGTAAAAACACCTATCTCGGTCTGTTTGCCTATGTCGGCGGTGACGCTGTCATCAAAAACGTCGGCGTCAAGGACGTAACGGCAGGGCCGGGCGGAAGCTGGGGCTATGGCGCAACCTGCGGCGGACTTGTCGGACTCGTAAACGGCAATGCGCAAATCGTCAGCTGTTATGCGAAAAATGTAAAATTTGTCAACGAAAAGAATGTATCGTTTAACTTCCTGATGGCAGGCGGTCTGATCGGTAAGGTTGACAGTAACAGTGCATCTGTGATAAATTGTTACAGTCTGGACACCACAATCGAAAACGATTCTGCGGCATCTTACAACGGTCTTGTCGGTCTGCTTGCCAGATTCAGCAAAATGAAGAGCTGCTACTCCAACACAACGCTTTCGATGTGTGCGGACAATAATGTATCCAAAGTAGTCGGCAGCTTTTGTGAATCAAAGCCGTACGGCTCCAGCTATACCACGGTCGGCACCTTAGTGACCTCCGATGCGATGAAAGGAAAGGCAAAGGAGCTCGGCGCAGGCTATGGCGCGGATTCGATGGCGTCGCCGATGAACGGCGGCTATCCGGTTCTGGTATGGGAAGGCGATTTTGCCGTTATTGACGGAACGGGGACCAAGGACGATCCGTATCTGATTAAGAGCCCTGAGACCCTGGCACAGGCTGCGTCCTATAATGACGTTGAAGAGTATCGATATTTTAAACTGACTTGCGATATTGACCTTAAAAATACCGCATGGGAATCAGCCATCGGCACCAGCGAGGCACCGTTTAACGGTGAGTTTGACGGCGATAACCATGCCATCAAAAACTTTACCGTAGACAGCAACGGCGAGCATGCCGGCATCTTTGCTTATGTCGGTCAGAACTCATACATTCACAATCTTGGTGTTGAAAAGGCAGTCTTTAGCATGAACAGTAAATACGGCTATGACGCAATGATAGGCGGTATTGTCGGAGAGCTTCGCGATAACGCAAGAATCAACGAGTGCTACGCGAAAAACATCAGACTAAGAATCGGTTATGATGGCGGCTATGCGCAAGGTTCCGGATGCATCCGCGGCGGCGCAGGTATTGCCGGCTATGCAAACGGCGATGGTGTTGTGGTAGAAAACTGCTACGCGATTGGAATTACGATGGATGAAGCGGAGGTGGACTACGATGCCGGCGTGGTAGGCAGAGTAGATAAAATCAGTGCGATAAGAAATTGTTACTCTGACTTTACACTGTCACGTTGCCTCAATCAGACCTGTGGCAAGGTGGAAAATTCGTACTATATTGCGAGTCCGCCGTGGCCGTTTGCGTGCAACGACAAAGGTAATAACACAAACTGTTATGCCGGTGAAAAAATTACTGT
>URTH01000228.1 GCA_900550775.1 uncultured Eubacteriales bacterium
GATTTTGGGCGCCGCCTTAATCGACGATGTACTGGGTATCATCGCGCTGACGATCATCACCAGTTTTGCAGACTCTTCGGTCAGTCTGGCTATTGTAAGTTTAAAAATACTGGGTTTCTTCGTCTTTTGCGCCGTAGTTGCTCTGATTTTCTGCAAGTTGATTCTCCCGTGGTTTAATAACTATCGGAAGGATTTGCGCCGTTTCCCGATTCTTGCCTTTGCTTTCTGTCTTTTGATGGCATACGCATCCGAAAAATTTTTCGGTGTATCGGATATCACCGGTGCATTTGTTGCCGGCTTGCTTCTTTCCAACAACCGCCACACCACCTACATGCAGACAAGATTTGATTCCTTGTCCTTTATGCTTTTGTCGCCGGTGTTCTTTGCCAGTGTCGGCTTAAAGGTTGTCATCGACCAGATTGACTCTACCGTGATTTGCTTTACGGTACTTTTGACTCTGGTCGCAATCCTCAGTAAGATTATCGGCTGCGGCCTGGGCGCAAAGCTCTGCCGCTACACCAACCTGCAGGCTACCAAAATCGGCGTCGGCATGGTATCGCGCGGTGAGGTTGCCCTGATCGTCGCAACCAAAGGTTCCGCGCTCGGCCTGATGCCGGATGCTTTCTTTGCACCGATTATTATCATGGTTGTCGCAACCACAATTCTGACGCCGATTATGCTAAAGCTGATTTACAAGTACCAGGATGCCCATCAGGAACCGATGGTACAGAGCGGTCTGGTAGAGCGTTTTGAAGAACGGCGGTATCTGGAGGATATCACACAGGAAACCCTACGCCGGCATGAGGATATGAAAGAACAGCTTAAAAAAGAAAAAGATAAAAAAGAATCCTGAAAAGGTCTGAAACAGAAAAAGACGGATCATCACAAACCGTGATGACCCGCCTTTTTATTTTGCTTCCTCTTTGAGGCTTTGCACCAGCTGCTTTTCCGCCTCGCTGAGTTTTGCCTTTGCAAGCATGCCGCGGCGTTTTTGGAACGTTGCTTTAATCGACATTTCGCGCTTCCATGCCGCAATATTTTTATGGTGGCCGCTGAGCAGTATTTCCGGCACGCTGCGGTTATGCCAAACCTCCGGTCTGGTATACTGCGGATATTCCAAAAGCCCGGAAAAATGCGATTCCTCCGAAAAAGCCTCTTCGCTCTTTAACACGCCGGGGATCAGCCGTGCGGTTGCGTCCACCACCGCCATCGCCGCCAGTTCACCGCCTGTCAGCACAAAGTCACCGAGCGATATCTCCATATCGACCAGCTCATCAAGTACTCGCTGATCGACCCCCTCGTAGTGACCGCAAAGCAAGATAAGATGCTTTTCTTTGGCAAGGCGCTTTGCCGTGCCCTGCCGAAACGGTTTGCCCTGCGGCGACAAATAAATCGTTTTGGGGCGGTAATCCAGCCCCTCGCACACGCTTTGGTGCGCAAGAAAAATCGGCTCCGGCTGCATCACCATGCCCATGCCGCCGCCATAGGGATAATCATCGACCTGGCGGTGCTTGTTATAAGCAAAATCCCGAATCTGCACATAGCGAAGATCCAAAACTCCCTTATCCTTTGCACGGCCGATGATGCTGTGATCCAAAACCGCCTCAAACATCTCCGGGAACAGTGTCAGTATATCAAAACGCATCAGTCGATCAGCCCTTTCATGAGTTCCACCGAAACATAGCCCTCTTCGATATTGACCTCTTTGACAACCTCATCGATGACGGGAATCAAAATCGGCTTTTTTCGGTCGCTTTTGAGCACATAGACATCATTGCTGCCGGTACGGATCACCTCTTGAATCGTGCCGAGCACCGTGCCGTCTGCCGTACGCACCGAAAGCCCCTCCAAATCGGCGATATAGTAAGTTCCATCCGGGAGAGGGCCCAGCGCCTCTCTCTCAATCGTCACGATTTTGTTGCGCAGCTGCTCTGCCGCCTCGATATGATCCACGCCGTCAAGCGCTGCAATCACGCAGTTTTTATGGATACGGGGGCGGAGGATCTCATACCGGCTGCCGCCGATATAAAGGTAAGAAAGTTCATGGTAAATCTCCGGGTCGTCACACCATGGCTGAATTTTCACCTCTCCGCGTATCCCGTGCGTATTCACAACCTTGCCAAGCTCCAGCAAATTATTCATTTCAATCGCTCCTTTTCGGCCGGAAAGACAAAGGGAATGCGAAAAATCGCATCCCTCTTCTTCTCTATAAATGACTATACAATATCAACGACTACCTTTTTCCCTTTGCTGCCGACTGCCGCTTTCATGACGGTACGGATTGCTTTGGCGATACGGCCCTGTTTGCCGATCACCTTTCCCATATCGTCCTCTGCGACGTGCAGCTGCAGTACTGTCGCCGTTTCCTTTTCTGTCACAGTAACTTCTACCGCTTCAGGATGGCTCACCATTGATTTTGCGATAAACTCTAAAAGCTCACGCATTGTTGTTCCCTCCAATCCCGCGATTAGATAATACCTTTTTCTTTCAAAAGACGCTTTACGGTGTCGGTCGGCTGTGCGCCGTTTGCAATCCACTTCTGAACCTTTTCTGCGTCAAATTCCGAAGTGCTCGGATCGGTCATCGGGTTATAAGTACCAACCTGCTCAATAAACCGGCCGTCTCTCGGATATCTCGAATCCGCAACAACCACACGGTAAAACGGTGCTTTTTTCGCACCCATTCTCTTCAAACGAATTTTAACTGCCATTTTCATGTACCTCCAAAAGTAATTCTTAATATTTTATAGGCTCTTGCCCTAATTCTTTTCTATTTAAAAAA
>URTH01000229.1 GCA_900550775.1 uncultured Eubacteriales bacterium
CCTGCGGAGAGAGCAGCGGTTTGATTTCGTGCAGAAAATATTCCTCCATCGCGGCGGACTGCTTTGCGTTCAGATGGTTAAAGTTTACCAGATGGATGTCATATTTTTTGGCCTCGTTCATCAGCTTGCGATAGACGCGGTCGCGTGCTAAGGTCAGTTCGCCGGTGGCCTTTAAGATTGCCGCAATCTGCTCCCTGGCGGTCATGTTGGTTTTGTTTTCAACCGGATTGCCCGAAAATAACACGCGGTCGTGCAGCATTCCGACCCGAACCATAAAAAACTCGTCCAGATTGCTCTGAAAGATAGAGGCAAACGTCATTCTCTCACAGAGCGGGTTGTTTTTGTCGTCGGCCTCCTCTAAAACGCGTTGGTTAAAGGAAAGCCAGGATAATTCCCGGTTGCGGTAGCAATGGTATTTCATGACGGGGTCTCCTTTCCGATGGGATTATTCGCCAAGGCAAATGCCGATTTCCTTTGCGGCCTGAATCTCGCTGCAATTTTTGGGAACCGACTTCAGTTTGCCGGCCACCTTTTCCAGCGGCACGGCAACAATTTTACCGTTTTTCAGCGCGACCATGTTACCGTACTGCTCCTCGCGTATCAGCTTGGCTGCCGCCGCACCGAACCGGGAGGACAGAATGCGGTCATAGGCGCACGGCGCGCCGCCGCGCTGCACGTGGCCGGGGACGGTCACCCGAACCTCGGCGCCGATTTTTGCCGTGATTTCGTCCGCGATGCGGTAGGAAACCGAGGGATACGGCATGGCGGCACGTGCCTGCTTGCGCTCTTTTTTGGTGAGCTTTGCCTCTTCACAGGACATAGCGCCCTCCGCAACGGCGATGATGGAAAAACGCTTTCCGGCATCGCTGCGCCGCTTGATCTCGGCGACAACACTGTCAATTTGATAGGGGATCTCCGGAATCAGAATCACGTCGGCGCCGCCGGCGATCCCGGCGTACAGTGTCAGCCAGCCGACCTTGTGCCCCATGACCTCAACGATAAAGACTCTGCCGTGCGAGGTCGCGGTGGTATGAATACGGTCGATGACATCGGTTGCCACCTCCACCGCACTGTGAAACCCGAAGGTCATATCGGTGCCCCAGATATCGTTATCGATGGTCTTGGGCAGGCTGACAACGTTCAGCCCCTCCTGAGAGAGCAGATTTGCGGTTTTATGGGTGCCGTTTCCGCCCATCACGACCAGACAGTCAAGCCCCATTTTGCGATAGCTCTCTTTCATGCAAGCGACCTTATCGACCGAGCCGTCATCGATGACGCGTATTTTTTTAACGGCTGCCGCGAGGTGCCGAGGATGGTTCCGCCAAGCGTCAAAATGCCGGAAAAATCCCCTTTTTCCATGACCTCATAATTGCCCTCGATGAATCCGGTATAGCCGTCACGGATGCCGTAGATGGTAACGTCATCCTGAAATTCTTTATACAGCGACTTTGCAACGCCGCGCATGGCTGCATTCAGCCCCTGGCAATCGCCGCCGCTGGTCAGAAAACCGATTTTTTTCATAAAAGAAGCTCCCTTCTTATCGCTATTTAATTATATTTTACACCATTTTCTCGGTTTTATCTACCCCATTTGTGTAAAAAACAGGTAAATTTTTTGTAAACGGTAGGAAACCAAAACGATAATCCTCGTATGATTTTTTCGGCATTGGGTCATACTACTGGTATCAGCAATCATAAGGAGGAATTTTGATGGGAGTACCATTTGCCGAGAGTCAAACCAAGGAGAATCTGATGCGTGCGTTTGCCGGAGAGAGCCAGGCGCGAAACCGTTACACGTTCGCGGCGGAGCAGGCGAGAAAAGAAAAGCTGCAGGCGGTGGAAAAGATTTTTCTGTTTACGGCGGATCAGGAACGGGCGCACGCCCAGGTCTTTTACGAGCATTTAAGAGAGCTTGCCGGCAGCAGCATTTTCGTGGATGGGGGCTATCCGGTCGATGTCTACGAAAACACATTAAAGCTGCTTCAGCTTGCGCAGCATAACGAATACCAGGAATATGAGGATGTCTATCCGCATTTTGGGGATATCGCGAAATCGGAAGGATTTTCGCAGGTAGCGGAGAGCTTTTACAAAATTGCGGAGATCGAAAAGGTGCACGGTGAACGGTTTGGACTGTTTGCAGAGATGATCGAGGACAACACGCTCCATCAAAGAATGACGGAGGAGCGGTGGATGTGCCTAAACTGCGGTTATATTTACGAGGGAACCCAAGTGCCCGAAAAATGCCCGGTTTGCGGTCACGACAAAGGGTATATGATTCCGATGGAGATCGCGCCGTACAGTGCGGAGCAGTTTTAGCGCGGCGTATTGGAACGGTAAATTTGTCATAGTTCTTCCGATTTTTTCATAATAGTAAAAGAAAGAGAAATGAAGGAAGAGGGGTCAGAACGGCAATGACTTATACATTTGGCGATCTTAGAAACAAAGAAGTAATTCACATCGGAGACGGAGAGAGACTGGGTTTTGTGTCGGATATCGAAATTGACAGTGTGACCGGGAGAGTGCTTTCCCTGCGTGTGCCGGGCGCATACCGTGCGCTTGGGCTGCTCGGCCGTGAGCCGGAGCGGATTATCCCCTGGGAGTGCATCAAAAAGATCGGGGATGATTTTGTGATGATCGAGAACCTTCATCGGTATCGGGAAAAACAGGAGGCGCCCTTGTTTGTGCAGACCGACCGGGACGAAAAGACAGAA
>URTH01000230.1 GCA_900550775.1 uncultured Eubacteriales bacterium
TATCCAGATGATTGGGGGTGATATTGGTGATCACTGCCACATCCGGGCTTTTTCTCATAGAAATCAGCTGAAAGCTGGAAAGCTCCAGCACTGCGATATCGTCCGCCTTTATACGCTCTAAATCCGCAACCAGCGGCTTTCCGATGTTGCCGCCAAGGTAACAGGTATAGCCGGCGCGCGTTAACACATCATAAATCAAGCTGGTTGTGGTGGTCTTTCCGTCACTGCCGGTCACCGCGATGATCTTGCAGGGGCAAAGATCAAAAAACAGCTCCATTTCCGAGGTAATGATGGCGCCGCGCTCTGCCGCCGCGCGAAGTGCCGGGACATCGTAGCGCACGCCCGGCGTTTTATAGACTGTTTGAATCTCCGCATCGATCTGATCCAGATAATGTTCGCCAAGAACCATCGTCACGCCCAGCTTTTGCAGTTCCTCATAGGTTTCGCCAAGATGCGCGGCATCGCGCTTATCGTGGGCGCAGACCACCGCACCGCAGGAAACCAGAATCCGTATCAGAGGCAGGTTGCTGACGCCGATCCCGATGACGGCAACCTTTTTTCCCTTGATTTGTTGTTTCCACTCGTCAAAATTCATTTTTACTTCCTCCCATCCGGCCAAAATCGAAAATCTGTTCCCCAAAATCGGGGTTTTTTCGACTTTCTAAGCGAAAAAGGCCGCCATTCGGCGGCCTTTGCTGCACTCATTATTCCGCGTTGTTACCCTCAGAATCTAAGATATCTCCCAGCGTAAAGGAGCTTTCTTCCGTGTAAGAGAGCACCTCTTCTTCCTCCGGAGCAGTTTCCTGTTCCTCCGGTGCCATCAGCGCCTTCATGGAAAGACCGATCTGCTTGGTGTCTTCATTGATCTCAACGATCTTTGCCTCTACCTCATCACCGATTGCCAGTACATCGGAGGGCTTATTGATTCTCTCGTTGGAAATCTGAGAAATGTGGATCAAGCCGTCTACAAAAGGAGCAACCTCAGCAAATGCGCCAAAGGGCAGAATCCGAACGATCTTGCACTTTACCACGTCGCCGACATGCAGGTCTTTGGTTCCCTTATGCCAGGGGCTATCCTCTTCCTTCTTATAACCCAAGGATACCTTGCCGGTCTCCTGGTTCAGTTCCTTAATGTAAACAGTCAAGGTATCGCCAACCTTAACTACCTCGGACGGGTGCTTGATTCTCTGCCAGGACAGCTCGGAAATGTGAACCAGACCGTCCACGCCGCCCAGGTCTACAAATGCGCCAAAGGAGGTCAGAGACTTCACGATGCCGGTATATTCCTTGCCGACTTCCGCATTTGCCCAGAACTCAGCAGCCTTTTGCTCTTTCAGCTCTTTTACCAGAGAAATCCGGTTTTCGTCCTTGTTCAGTTCCTTAATATATACTTCGATCTCATCGCCAACCTTTACAGCCTCGGACGGATGCGAAATACGAACCGGAGACAGCTCGGAAATGTGGATCAGACCGTCTACGCCGCCCAGATCTACAAATGCGCCAAAGGAGGTCAAAGACTTTACGACACCCTTGTACTGCTTGCCAACCTCTGCGCTTTCCCAGAAAGCAGCAGCGGCCTTTTCGCTCTCTTCCTTTGCAACGGACTTGATCGAACCGACAACGCGCTGACGGCCTCTGCGGTCAACGTCCATCTTGATGATCCGAAAACGCTGCTCGGAGTTTAAGAGCGTGCCGAGGTCAGCCAGGAAACGCTCTGCGCATTCCGATGCCGGGATAAATACCCGAACACCCTTTGCGATGGTAACCACACCGCCGCGTACCAGTTCTACCACACGGCCGGTCAAAATCTCATTATTTTCAAATGCTGCACGGAGCTCTTCCATTCCTTTGACAGCATCAATTTTCTTTTTCGAGAGCGTCACAACGCCGTCTCTGTCGCTGACATGAACCACATAAACGTCAACCTCTTCGCCCAGCTTTACCAAATCATTGATGTTCGCGGACGGGTCGTTCGTCAGCTCATTAAACGGGATAATACCGTCATACTTGTTGCCGATATCAACCTGGACTTCTGTCGGGGTAATACCGATGACTACACCCTTTACTACCTCACCGGAGTTGAGCGGCTTTAAAGTCTCTTCCAAAGCCTCTGCAAAGTTCATTTCATTGTTTTCCGCCATGGTCAAATAAACCTCCTTGATTACGGCATCGGGCGTGGACGCCCCGGCCGTAATGCCCACTTTAATTTTTTGATTTTGGGGAATGATCCCCTGTGTAATATATTTTTTTAATTCTTTACCGTTTTCAACGCTCCAGCTGTTTTTACAATACTCCCGGCACACGTCAAGAAGCTTTTTGGTGTTGGAGCTATGGGAGCCACCCACCACAATCATGCAATCGCATTTTGCGGCAAGCGCGGCAGCCGCAGCCTGTCTTTCTGCGGTCGCACTACATATTGTATCAAATATTTCTGCATTTGTAAAATGTTTTTTTAAAATTTTTGTAATTTTTTTAAAAAAACTTTTCCGAATGGTGGTTTGCGCCACCACGGTCACCGGTTTTTCGGCTGAAATTTCGTAAATTTTGTCAACCTCTTCTTCAGAGCCTAAAATCAGCGCCGCGTTGCCGCACCAGCCGTTGATGCCTTTGACCTCCGGGTGGGCGGCGTCACCGCATATAATCACCTGCCGCCCGGCAAGGTGCGCCGACTCTGCGATCCGATGAATCTTTTTGACAT
>URTH01000231.1 GCA_900550775.1 uncultured Eubacteriales bacterium
ACCGCACCGTCTGAGACGGCGCTGCCGGAGAGCAGCGCGGCGCCTTCGCAAAACGGAGAGGATGCGGCCGCGCCGTCTGCAAAGCCGGAGACGGATTCCGGCTTTACCATGCCGGGAAAGCCGCAGGCAACCGAAACGCCGACGCAGACGGCTGCGCCGACCGAGGCACCGGCACCGACCGCGGCGCCCAGCGTGACGGAACCGCCGAAAACCGATGCGCCGACGGCAGAGGAAGAGGAAAACCTTTCCGATGCGGAATATATGAAGAAGTTGACGGTCGCGTTTATGGACGGCATCACAGAAATCACGCCGGATCACCCAAAGGCGCATTTTCAGGCGGTGATGGTGCGCGCGGCGTCAAGACGGATGGGCTCTGCCCAGTGGTTTGTGGACGGCGCGGCGCACGGCGACTATTACAGCTCGGAATTTCCGATTTACAACGGCCGAATCACCGGCATGGAGATGGACATTCCGTTTGACCGCGAGACGGAGAACAGGGAGATTACCGTGGCGCTGGAGGTGCATTTAAACGGTGAAGTCCGCCGGATCGAAAAGACGGTGCAGATCGTAAACTATGATGAGTCCTGGTACAATCAAAAGCTGGAGGAGACGGTGCACGGCCAGGTAAAGCCGGTGGAAATCGAGGCGACCGTGCGCTACTGGACGCAGACTTATGCCAATCAGTATCTGGGCGGCGCAAACGGCAGCCTTGGCGAGGGGAGCCGCGTGATCTACTGCGACCACTACGGCACCTCGGCGGCGAAAATCTGGATTCCGGAGGAGAACCGCGGCTGCTGGGTTCCCTATGCCAGCGTGCGCGTCTCGGATAAGGATTATACCGTCAAGGAGGACTTTAGCGATGAGGTCAAGGAGGCCTTTGTCAACCTAAAGGGGTACGAGAGCAGCACGGATTACCTGATCTGGGTGAATCTGGAGCGGCAGAGGGTCAACGTTTTTCAGGGGCATAAGGGAAACTGGGATCTGATTTTTACATCCACCTGCTCCAGCGGTAAGAATACCACGCCCACACCGGCCGGCGTCATGACCTACTGCGCGTACGGTGACGGATGGTTCCATCCCACATATTACGTAAAGCCCGTGATGTATTTGAATTTAGAGCGCGGCATTGCGCTGCACTCCATCTTGTTTAACCCGAACGGCACCGTCCAGGACGGCACCCAGGGAACGCCGGTTTCGCACGGGTGCGTCAGGATGCCGGCGGACAAAATCCGCTATCTGGCCGATCATATCCCGGTCGGCACCACCACGGTTGTCTACTGATGCCTAAGGCAAAAGAGGAATATCACAACGAAAAAAGAATCACCCATCACCGGGCGATTCTTTTTTAAATTCTCTTGAAAAATGTCAGAACAAAAAATTGCTGTTTGCAATTTTAGAAATAATCATTTTATTGATTATTTTCTCCATAAAAGCCGAATAACCGCCTTGGCAGAGGCGGTTATTCGATAGAATAACGATATGATTGGCATAACCGTTTGCGGTCTTGCCTTTTTCTATCTGTTATTATATACCCAAAAGTTCCTTTTGTCAACACAAAATCAGTGTTTTTTGACGGCGCAAAAAAGCCGTCTTATAGAACCTGTCCTACTCGTTGATTACATAGCACGCCTTTCCGCGGCTTTTTGCCGCATACAGTGCGGCGTCGGTTTTTTCCATAAGCGGCGGCAAATCTGCCGGGCAGGCATATCTTTGCGCGCCGATGCTGCAGCTTACGCGGTGCGGCGCAGGAAGTGCTGCCGCTATCTTTTTAGAAAAATTGTCGATCCGCTGCGCAAGCTCGCACGTTTGCATCGGCTTTTCGATGATAGCGGAAAACTCGTCTCCGCCCAGCCTGCCGACCAGTCCGCAGCCGTCAAATACGGTACGCAGCGCCTTTGCGACGCTTTCAAGCACCGCATCACTCGTCACATGACCGAGTGTGTCGTTGATTTTCTTAAAATCGTCAAGGTCGATAAACAAAAACCAGCCGCCCGATGGCGAATTTTCGTTCTTTAAAATCTCTTCGCAGCAGTCAAGGTAGATTCTGCGTCCCATAATGCCGGTCACGGGGTCAATCGCGCCCAAAAATTTTTGATAGGTTGTGTACCTGTGATTGAGCACGAGCACCACAAGCGAAATCACATTCAGCGACAGAAAGGCAAGCATAAACTGGACTTGGAGATGAATCAGATCCGCGCTTACCTCGTGCTGTACCGTGATACCGTGCTGCGTGAGCATATGCGATGTGCGCTGCGAAAAATAAAGCGTTGCAAAAACCGTCATCGATATCAAAAATACCGCAAGTCCCCAAAGCGGCGTGCGCTTTTTGGACGGGTCGCCGGAATGCCCGTAGGCGCGGTCAACGCCGTTTTTAAATTTTTGTACGCGTCCGCACGCGTAAAGCCGCTGCAAAAATTCCAAAAGGAAGATGCACAGCAGGATCAGCGTGATATCGCCAAGCCGAAATCGGAACGTTGATTTCCAGTCATAGCCCGACTGCGGAAAAAATATTCCCATGGCAAGGTAGACAAAAAACGCGTGGAGCCTTGTCGAGACGGCCGTGCAGAGGATCGTCCAAAGTTTTGCGCGGCGGCATTTTTTCGCGCCGGAAAATAGCAGTCCCATCACAAGGCCAAAAACAGTTCTTGATACCACGGACACAAA
>URTH01000232.1 GCA_900550775.1 uncultured Eubacteriales bacterium
TTGCAAGGACAACGATACAAAAAGATTGTGATTTTTCAATCACAGGGCATATCGGATTCGTCTCCTGTGTGCCCGCCTCCGCCTCGGCACGCAGCTGTCCGCACGCCGCACGGATATCGGAACCCATTTCTCTGCGGATGGTCGCAGGGATTCCGCCCTGCGTCAGCCACTTCTGAAAACGCTCCACCGACTCGCGGCTGCCCTGGCGGATCCGATCGTTCCCGGTATCGTTGACCGGGATCAGATTCACATGGCAGAGCAGCCCGGAAAGCAATTTCACCAGTGCTCTCGCCTCGGCCGCCGTGTCGTTGACGCCGTCAATCAATGTATATTCAAAAGAAATTCGGCGATTCGTCTTTTTGATATAATACCGGCACGCCTCCATCAAATCAGCAATGGAATAACGGCGGTTGACCGGCATGATTGCCGAACGCTTTTCGTCATTTGGTGCGTGCAGCGACACCGAAAGCGTAATCTGCAGCCGCTCGTCCGCAAGCATTTTGATGCGGTCGGCAAGTCCGCAGGTCGAAAGCGTGATGTGCCGATGCCCAATTGCAAGCCCCAGCGGATGATGAACGTTATGTAAAAAACGCATCACATTGTCATAGTTATCCAGCGGCTCGCCCATTCCCATCATCACGATATTGGAAATCCGCGTACCGAGGTCGCTCTGCACCGTCAGCACCTGCCCCATGATCTCGCCGGCGGTCAGATTCCGCTTTTTTCCGTTTCTGGTGGACGCGCAGAACACGCAGCCCATTGCGCAGCCGACCTGGGAGGAGATACAAATGGTGTAGCCGTGATGATATTTCATCAGCACCGCCTCGATGAGGTTTTCATCTTCTAATTGTAACAGATACCGCCGTGTTTCGTCAATATGTGAAACGTATTTTTTCACAATCTTTATTCGTCCCACTTCATAATCTTTTGCGAGACTCTCGCGCAGCGCCTTGGAAAGGTCGGTCATCGCGTCAATCGACGCCGCGCCGCGGTACAGCCAGGTATAGATCTGCTTTGTGCGAAAGCGCGGCTGATGCAGCGTGCCTACGACCAGATCTTCCAACTCTTCATAAGTAAAATCCAATAAATTCTTTTTCATAAAGCCGCCTTATCTCTCCCGGATCAGTTTTGCGATATAAAAGCCGCTGCCGCCGGTTTTGTGGGTCAGCAAAAGCTGCTCCCGCTCCAGACGGTATTCGCTGTGCCGCTCCAAAAACGCCGCAATCTGATCGCCGTTTTCGTCCTGAAAAATGGTACAGGTTGAATAAACCAACGTTCCGCCGATCCGGACATAGCGCGCCGCCGTCTCTAAAATCGCACGCTGAATGGCACAAAGCTTTGCGATATCCTCTTCGTTTCGCATCCACTTGATTTCCGGCTTTTTATGGATGACGCCGATGCCGGAACACGGCACGTCCGCAAGGACACAATCCGCCGCATTTTCAAGCTGCGGCAGAAACACCGCGGCATCGTGCGTCTTTGCCTCGATGATGGAAATGCCGAGGCGCTTTGCCGCCTTTTCAATCAAGGCCGCCTTATGGGGATGGATATCAAATGCCAGGATTTTTCCGCGGTTTTCCATCATCTCGGCCGCCATGGTGGTTTTACCGCCGGGCGCGGCGCAAAGATCCAGCACTGTGTCGCCTGCCTTCGGCGCCAAAAGCGTGACCGCCATCATGGAATTTTTATTTTGCGGCGTAAAAAGCCCGTCACGGTACGCGGCAGAGTCCGTCACCGAAATGGCGCCCTCCACCCGAACGCAGCGTGCGTCCTCCTCGGCAACCGCCGTGACGCCCTCTTCGCCAAGTTTCGCAATCAGCGCCTGCTGATCGCATTTTAAGGTATTGACGCGCAGCGTCAGCGGCTGCTTTTGATGTGACGCCTTTAAAATTTCCTCCGTCTCGGAAATGCCGAACTGCGCGATCAGCTTTTCGGTGATCCATTCCGGGCAGGAATACACCACGCTAAGGCGCGTCATGGGATCGGTGGGATACGCAATCTCCGCCTTGGTGCGGCTGACGTTTCGCAATAGGCCGTTGACATAGCCCTGTGCCGCGCCGTGCGCATACCGCCGCGCCAGCTTGACCGATTCGTTACAGGCAGCGCTGTCCGGGACATGATCCATGCACACGATCTGATAAATTCCCATCCAAAGGATCAGGTGTACCCACGCGCTGAGCTTTTTGATCTTCATCTTTGAATACCGTGCGATGATGTAGTCAAGCTTTTTCTCGTTTCGGATCACGCCCATAAAGACCTCGGTCACAAAGGCGCGATCCTTTGCCGCCAGCGACGGATTTTGAAGCATCTCTTTCAGCACCCGGTTGGAGTACGCGCCCTCCTCCGTCACACGGTACAGCCCTTTTAAAATAACTTCTCTCGCACCGGTCATCAATCGTCTCTCCTGCCGCCAAATAAAATAATCAGCCGCAGCAAGCTGGAAATCGCACTGAGCGCCGCCGCCACATAGGTGAGCGCCGCCGCACGCAGTACCGCCTTGGCGCCGCGCGCCTCTTCCTCATCCAAAAGATGCTGATTGGTTAAAGTGTCCATGGCGCGGCGGCTGGCGTTAAATTCCACCGGCAAGGTGATGAGCTGAAACAGCACGGTCGCGGAAAAAAGCAGGATTCCCACATCGATCAGCGACGGGAAAACACCG
>URTH01000233.1 GCA_900550775.1 uncultured Eubacteriales bacterium
AACATATCGGCCGCCGGACAGGGCAGCGCTGCCTGGAAAGCGTCTTTTTTACAGCTTTGTTTTTATTTTTTTAAATATTGAAAATATTTAGGAATATCTGTGAGACAAGCTGCATATCTTTAAATAATGGGGCTAATTTTTAAAAAGGGAAAAGGACGGAAAATATAAGGAAACCATGTCAAAAAATCCCTGAAAAGCGTACAAAGAAAGCGGAAATAATTTGTGCAAATTTTATTGATAAAAAAATAGACAAAAAGCCGAAAATGTGATACAATTGCCCTGTGGATATTAGATAAAATAACAAGAATTATTACATCTACTTTACAGATGAGGCGTACAGAGCGGCGGTGTACCCGATGCGCAGAAAATGATGGCTGCGCATGAGGCCGCGGCAGACGGATTTTTGCAGCATGGCAGGCAGAACGGCGGAGGGATTACAAGTGAAAAATCGTGAGAGAAAAGATACCAAAGCAATGACTTATATCGACGAGACGGCCATGTACCTTTTTAATCAAGGCGTCAATTATGAGAGCTATCGGATGCTGGGCGCGCACAAAAAAGTGCT
Source organism: uncultured Eubacteriales bacterium (assembly GCA_900550775.1). Taxonomy (GTDB): domain Bacteria; phylum Bacillota; class Clostridia; order Monoglobales; family Monoglobaceae; genus Ructibacterium. Next base: position 566 of record URTH01000233.1, read on the forward strand.
GGCGGACGGCACGGAGGGGGATTTGTTTGCGGTCTGGGCGCCGAATGCCAAGTCGGTTTCGGTGGTTTGCGACCAGAACGGATGGGACGCAAACCTCGGAAGAATGCGCCGCCACATCAACTCCGGCATCTGGGAGGTTTTTATCCCCGGCGTATGCGAGGGGCAGAACTATAAATTCAGCATTGATACCTACCGCGGCGAAACCGTGCTCAAGGCGGATCCTTACGCCTTTTATTCCGAGGTGCGGCCGGCCAATGCGTCGGTGACGGCGGATCTTACCTATACCTGGCAGGATCAAGCCTGGATGGAAAAGCGGAGCGTGACGCCGCCCTATGATAGACCGGTCTCGATTTATGAGATGCACTACGGCTCCTGGCGCTGCAAGGAGGACGGCAGCTATTATACCTATACCGAGATGATCGATCAGCTGGTGCCGTATCTGAAAAAGATGGGCTATACCCATGTCGAGATGATGCCCTTGTCCGAGTACCCGTTTGACGGCTCCTGGGGGTATCAGGTGACGGGCTATTATTCGGCCAACAGCCGCTACGGCAAGCCGGTCGAGCTGATGGCGCTGATTGACGCGCTGCACCAAAACGGAATCGGTATTATCATGGACTGGGTGCCGGCGCACTTTCCGAAGGACGCCTATGCGCTTGCAAACTTTGACGGCACGCCGCTTTTTGAACACCCGGACAGCCGGCGCGGTGAGCATAAGGAATGGGGAACCCTGGTCTTTGACTGGACAAAAACCGAGATTTTCTCGTTCTTGATTTCCAATGCACTGTTTTGGCTGGAGATGTATCACGTGGACGGAATCCGCGTGGACGCGGTTTCCAGTATGCTGTATCTGGACTATAACCGCCGTGACGGCGAATGGCTGCCCAATCGGTTTGGCGGCAAGGAAAATTTAGAGGCCATTGACTTTTTGCAAAAGCTCAATGTCGCTGTGTTTGAACGGTTCCCCAATGTGATGATGATTGCGGAGGAATCAACCGCCTGGGGCGGCGTGACGCAGCCGGTGTTTGAGGGCGGTCTCGGCTTTAATTTTAAATGGAACATGGGCTGGATGCATGACATCTTAGACTATATGCAGTGCGACCCCCTGTTTCGCAAGGGCAATCATAATAAGCTGACCTTCCCGATGATGTACGCGTTTTCGGAAAATTATATTCTGGCGCTCTCGCATGACGAGGTGGTGCACGGAAAGCGTTCGCTGCTGGATAAGATGTGGGGCAGCTATGAAGAAAAGTTTGCGCAGCTGCGGCTTTTGTATCTGTTTATGTACGCGCATCCGGGAAAAAAACTGCTCTTTATGGGCGGCGAGTTCGGACAGTTTATCGAGTGGCGCTATGACGAGCAGCTTGACTGGCTGCTGGAACAATATGAGGCGCATGCAAAGCTGCAACGGTTTTCGGCGGATCTGAACCATTTTTACCGCAGTCACCCGTCACTCTTTGAGATTGAACGGGAGCAGGGCGAGTGGCAGGGCTTTCGCTGGCTGAACGCGGAGGACGCGGCAAACAGCGTGCTCTCCTTTGAACGGATCAGCCGTGACAAGACGGAAAAGATTGTCGTGGTGCTGAACTTTACCCCGGTGGAGAGAAAGAAGTACCAGGTCGGCGTTTTGGATCCCGGCGAGTACGAGGTGGTGCTCTCTACCAATCAAAAAAGCTACGGCGGCGACGGCCGCGGTACGCGCCGCGTGAAGGCAAAGGAAAAGCCGTGCCGCGGATTTTCCCGTTCGATAGAGCTGAATCTGCCGCCGCTTACGGCGTATTATCTCAAATGGCTGCCGGACGGCGCGGAAAATAAAAAGAAAAAGTCAGAAAAACAGAAGCAGGCCTAGGGGATAAAAACCCGGTATGGTGAAAAGAAAGAAGATTTCGCATGATGCGGCGGAAAATGCCGCGGATATGAAAAACATTGGTGACAAAACGGCACTGTCTATCCGGCTCACGATAGACAGAGACGCCATGAATCTGTGAGCCGGAAAGGCAATCGGTTAGATTATGAAAGCAAAAGAATGTGTAGCAATGATTCTGGCCGGCGGACAGGGAAGCCGGCTGGGGATTCTGACAAAAAACGTGGC
>URTH01000234.1 GCA_900550775.1 uncultured Eubacteriales bacterium
CTATGATACAGTTCGGCCGCGTTGTAGTCTCGCCGGTTTCGCAGCAGGAAAGCAGAATGGGGGCAAAGAACCGTTTTGCAGCGTATTGCAGCGCCTTCCATCGGCCAAAGCTGTCGATCGAGGACCAGGAGGCTACCGGCCAGATGTCATTGAGCTGCCAGTACAGTGCGCCCATGCACCTGCCGCGGTTGCGGCGCAGATGCTCGACCGCATAGCGGATCGACTCTGCCTGTAAGACCTGTGAGGCGTACGCCTGTACCGGGAGCGAGGTCGGGTATAAAAAGCTGCTTCCTAAATAGTGAACCAATTTATTATTGCCGTTCGGATGCCGCTGGTGCATCTCCATCACCCGGCTGAATACGTTGCGGTCTTTAGGATCCGTAAAAGCATGGATGGTCTTTTCACACGGGAAGGATTGAAAGCCGAATTCGCTTACATAGCGGAAGTAATGCTTGCGGTATTCCAAAAAGGAGCAGCCGTCAAACCACACGTCCCAAAAATGCGTGTCGCCGTAGTTTTCGTTATTGGGATCAATAAAATGTCCGCAGGTGCTGGGGGAGCAGGAGATGTATGGGATATCCGGACAAAGCTCTTTGCAAAGCGCCGGCAGCATGCCCTCAAATATTTTGAGGTAGGTTTCCTTTTGTCTGTCGTCAACCTCCGGACGGAAGGAGAAGGATTCCAGTTCGTTATTGCCGCAGAGAATGGCAAGGCATGCGTGGTGGCGGATTCGCTTTAAGTTGTCGGTACATTCCGCCTCGATTTCCCGGAAGGTCTCTTCGTCAGAGGGGACAAAGGCGCAGGCAAACATCAGGTCATGAAACACCACCAGCCCGGCTTCATCACAAGCGTCATAGAAGAAATCATCGGGAAAGTAACCGCCGCCCCAGACGCGGATCGCGTTAAAATGACAGTCCTTGCACTGGCGGATCAGCTTTTGAGTACGGGAAGGGGTAACGCGGGATAGAATATTGTCCTCCGGGATATAATCGGCGCCCATGGCAAAAAAGCGAACGCCGTTTACCTCGTGACAAAAGCTCTCGCCAAAGCGGTCGCGCTCCCGAATCAGCTTCAGGGTACGAAGTCCGATCCGCTTTTTTGTGTGATCGATCGTGACGCCGTTTTCGACAAGGCTGACATCGACAGTGTAAAGGTTTTGATCGCCGAGGCCGTTTGGCCACCAAAGCAAGGGGTTGGGTATCTCGGTCTCCCGGTGATTCTCTAAGGAAATTTGTCGTCCGTCCGGCGCGGCCGCGGTAATTTTGACGGCGGCGCCGTCTCCGCTTACCGTGACGGATGGCGTAAGAAATACCCGGCCGTGATCGTGCCTTTGGGCGATCCGGACATTGTCAATCCGTGCGGAATCAATCAGAACCAGGGATATACTGCGCCAGATGCCGGCGTCCGGCAGCCGCGGTCCCCAATCCCAGCCGAACATGCAAAAGGCCTTTCGCAGGTGCATGTATCCGCGGTGCGGCTCCGGCGGGCCGAACACAAATTCCTCCTTGTCCTTTTGCAGAACATAACGGGTCGGAGAGTGAAAGGTAATGCTGATTTCGTTTTCGCCCGCTCCGATCAGATCGGTGACGTCAAATTCATAGGTGCGGTGCATATTTTTTGTCGATGCGACCGCTTTTTTGTTGATAACGATATCGGCAAGGGTGTCCAGCCCCTCGCAGCGCAGCAGGATTTTATGTACGCTATCCTGCGCCGCATAGGAAAATCGGCGCGAAAAGGTATAATCGTGATCCATCAGCGCGAGCGCTTTTTCTTCATTTAATCCAAAATGCGGATCTTCCATCAGCTGATTGCTGAGCAAAAAGGAGTATACCGAGCCGGGAACGGTTCCGTCACAGCACACGTTTCCTCCTTTTAGCGTCCAGGTTCCGTTTAAATCAATCTGTTTCATCGTATCCCTCCTAAAAAAGCTTTGACATTTGCATTATAATTACCTATAATGATAGTGTCAATGAATAATACGAATATTTATTTATAAAATTCTGCTGTTTGGGTGATAGAAATGAAAATTGTGGAAATGGATCTTGAGACGCGGCACAGCCCGGGCGAGTTTTGTATCAGGGTGGTGTTTGACGAATATTTTATCAGTTGTTTTGAAACGCCGTATTTATACGAGATGGGCGGTGTGCTCCGCATGGGGAACGCCGGCGATATCCTGATGCATCCGCCGGGGACGGTGGTGTATCACGGAGACCTTCCGGACGGAGAGACAGGGTTTATCAATGACTGGATTCGGTTCTCGTGGCCAATGATGGAGGAATTTTTGGCGCGATATCCGATTCCGCAGAACACGCCGTTTTCGGCACTTGGTAAACCGATTTTAAAAAGCTATATTGCGGCGCTGCGCGATGAAGAGATCTTGCGGCGCAGCGGATATATGGAATATAGTGAATGCCTGCTTCATCAGATGCTGATTGAGATATACCGGGCCTCTGTACAAGGCCGGACGGCGGACGATGCCGGCCGCCGTCTGTCGGCGGCGAGGTATGCCATTATGAAAAATCCGCAAAAAAAGCATACGGTTGCGGAGCTTGCCCGGCTTTGCGGATATTCGCCGGGGCGGTTTTCACACTTATATAAGCAGTTGTACGGAATGACGCCGATGCAGAATGTATT
>URTH01000235.1 GCA_900550775.1 uncultured Eubacteriales bacterium
TTCCGACAATCGGAGATTCCGGCACCAGAAGCGGAACCGCCTGACGCTGCATGTTAGAACCCATCAGAGCACGGTTTGCGTCATCGTTCTCCAAGAAGGGAATCATCGCGGTCGCGATAGACATCACCTGACGCGGCGAAACATCCATATAATCCACACGCTTCGGCGATACCTCCAAAAATTCATCCTTATATCTGGTTACGATCTTTTTGTTGACAAAACGGCCGTCCTCGTCCAAAGGCTCGGTAGCCTGTGCGACATAATACCCTTCTTCGGTATCTGCCGTCATATATTCCACTTCTTCGGTGACGATGCCGGTCTCTTTATCCACTCTGCGGTACGGAGTCTCAATAAATCCGTACTCATTCACCTTCGCAAAGCCGCTCAGCGAGTTAATCAATCCGATGTTCGGGCCCTCCGGCGTCTCGATCGGGCACATACGTCCGTAGTGCGAATGGTGCACGTCACGCACCTCAAATCCGGCACGCTCACGCGACAGACCGCCTGGGCCGAGGGCTGACAGTCTCCGCTTATGCGTCAGCTCACCCAAGGGGTTAATCTGATCCATAAACTGCGACAGCTGCGAAGAACAGAAGAATTCTTTAATTGCCGAGGTAACCGGGCGAATGTTAATCAGCGTCTGCGGCGTGATCACATCCAGATCCTGGATCGTCATACGCTCGCGGACAACACGCTCCATTCTGGAAAGTCCGATACGGAACTGGTTCTGCAAAAGCTCACCCACGCTGCGCAGACGACGGTTGCCCAGGTGGTCGATGTCGTCCACTGCGCCGACGCCGCACGCCAGGTTTCCGATATAGGAAATGGAGGCGATAATATCGTCAATCAGGATATGGCGCGGAATCAGCTCATCCCTGCGCAGGCGCAGCTGCTCTTTAAATTCATCCGACTCCACATCCGGGTACTGCTCTAAAATTTCATGGAGAACAACGCCGTGTACCCGTTCGGTAATCCCGTATTCACGGGGATTGTAGCTGACAAGGTTTTTAAGATCCACCATTTTGTTGGAGATCACCTTGGTACGGGTGCCGTCCACGTCCAGCACCAGCTCGTTAATCTCCGCCTTCTCCAGCGCGTCGGCGATCTCCTTGGTGATCACGTCACCCTCGGTCACAATCAGCTCCCCGGTTTCGGGATCTGCGACCGTCTGGCCGGAAACAAAGCCGACAATACGGTTTTTCAGCTGCAGCTTTTTATTAAATTTATAACGGCCGACCTTGGCAAGGTCATAGCGCTTCGGATCAAAAAACAGTTTTTGAATCAAGGTCTGCGCACTCTCTACCGTTGGCGGTTCACCGGGGCGCAGCTTGCGGTACACTTCCAGCAAGCCCTCCTCCTCCGTTGAGGTGGTATCCTTTTCCATGGTAGCCAAAAGTCTTGCATCCTCACCGAAAAGCTCGGTAATCTGGGCGTCGGTGCCAAAGCCCAGCGCACGGATCAGCACCGTTACCGGAATTTTACGGTTACGGTCGATGCGGACATAGTAGATGTCATTCCCGTCTGTCTCATACTCCAACCATGCGCCGCGGTTCGGAATCACCTGAGAAGAAAACAGTTTCTTTCCGACCTTGTCAAACTCCTCCGAGTAGTATACGCTTGGCGCACGAACCAGCTGAGACACGATAACGCGCTCAGCGCCGTTGATAATAAAGGTTCCCGACGGTGTCATCAGCGGAAAATCCCCCATAAAGATTTCCTGCTCCTTTACCTCGCCCGTCTCCTTGTGAATCAGTCTTACCTTCACGCGCAGGGGCGCCGCATAAGTTGCGTCTCTCTCCTTGCACTCTTCGATATCGTATTTGGGATTATCCTCCAGGCGATAGTCCACGAACTCCAGCACGAGATTCCCGTTGTAGTCCGTAATGGGCGACACATCATGAAAGACGTCCTTTAAGCCCTCATCCAAAAACCAATCGTAAGAGTTCTTTTGAATCTCGATCAGATTCGGCATCTCCAAAACCTCATGGATTTTGCCATAGCTCATACGAGTGTTTTTTCCCAGTTTCACAGGATGTACCATAAAGCCGATCACCTCATTAGAATTTTTTACCCCGGCCGCCGACACCGCGAAAACCCACGCTTTGCCGCCGTGCAGGTACGCTTTTCCGTCCATTTCGCTCATGCAAATTGAAAAAGGACTTGAAAATTCAGAAAAACTATGCTATACTGCACTTATGTTTTGTTTTTTCCTATATATTATAGGGAAACACGCATAATTTCTCATTATAAACAGATAATTATTATATCATGGAAAGCAAGGGTTGTCAAGTGCCGAATTACCCGAAAAAAGAACCGAAAATTTGTGGTTTTCGCCTTATTTTTTCGGCGTATTGTGCATTACCCCTCCTCCGCGAAAGGAATGACTTCATGAACCAACAAAAGAAACGTAAATTTTTTAAAAAAAGACGGCCTATCATGCAGGCGGCAGCGGCGCTTACGGCGCTTTTTATTTTTTTAAGCCCGATGTCCTCGCTGGCGGCCGTGCTCGGCACGCCCGGCACGACAGAGGCAAAGCAGCTTGCACAGGGGACTGTTTTGTACACCAACACCTTTGACGGCGGCTCGGTGGGACAACAGACCGAGCACTA
>URTH01000236.1 GCA_900550775.1 uncultured Eubacteriales bacterium
CCGTTTATCGCAATGATCGCCGGTGCAATCTTCAGCGGTTCGGCTTGGGTTGCAACCTCCGCTTACTTCGTTGGTATGGCCGCAATCATTGTATCGGGTATCATTTTGAAAAAGACAAAGATGTTCGCCGGCGATCCGGCGCCGTTTGTTATGGAGCTTCCGGCATACCACATGCCGACGCTGCTCAACGTGCTGCGGTCGATGTGGGAGCGCGGCTGGTCCTTTATCAAAAAGGCCGGTACCATCATCTTGCTCTCCACGATTATCGTTTGGTTTACCACCTACTTTGGTTTTGTGGACGGTCAGTTCTGCATGCTGGAAGAAGATCAGATTGACTCCAGTATCTTAGCTGCCATCGGTAACGCCATTGCATGGCTGTTTACACCACTCGGCTGGGGCAACTGGCAGGCTGCGGTTGCATCGATTACCGGTCTTGTCGCAAAGGAGAACATCGTGGGTACGATGGGTATTTTGTACGGCGGCAGCGGTACGGTATACGGAAACCTCGCCGGAGAGTTTACCCGTATTACCGGATATTCCTTCCTGGTATTCAACCTGCTTTGCGCACCGTGCTTTGCGGCAATCGGCGCAATCAAGCGTGAGATGAACAATGCAAAATGGACTTGGTTTGCAATTGGATATCAGTGCGTATTTGCATATGCAATCGCATTGATGGTGAACCAGTTCGGCGCACTCTTTACGGGTAATGTGCACATCGTTGGTCTGATTTTTGCACTGCTTGTTCTTGCTTTCATGCTCTATATGCTGTTTAAGCCCTATAAAGAGGCAAATACCCTGACTGCAAAGGTTAAGGTATAAAAGTATCAATGTCGGGGCTGCAAAATTCGTTTTTGCAGCCCCAAAATGAAATTACAAAAGGAGGTTTTTCCTATGTCATGGCTGTTACAAAATGCGGGAACCATTTTGGTAGGGATTGTTTTAGCGGTTGTCATTTTTATGATCGTAAGGACGACCTTAAAAAATAAAAAGGCCGGAAAATCCTCGTGCGGGGCGGGCTGTGCGCATTGCGCGCTCCACGGAACCTGTCACCGCGCCGATAAAAAATGACAAAACAAGCGAAAAATGACGGAATAAGGAGGCAAAAATGAGTGTAGTCATTGTAGGCGGTCACGACCGTATGCACTGTCGGTATAAAGAGATCTGCAAAAAGCACGGCTGCAAATGCAAGGTGTTTACGCAATGTCCGGCAGACTTTAAAAACCAAATCGGATCGCCGGATTTGATCGTGATTTTTACCGGGACAGTAGCGCATAAGATGCGTAACGCCGCATCCTGTCAGGCAGAAAAGTCGGGAGCGTGCTTGCTGCATTGCAATTCTTCCAGCGCCTGTGCCTTAAACGAGGCGCTCACGGATTATTTTGCATCGGTGAATTAAATTTTTTTAGGCCGCGGTTAGTATAGACTAACCGCGGCCTTTTTGCATTAAACGGAAAACATTAAGCAGATTGGAAACCTCAACGGAAAACCGCATCGGGTAACCGCATCGGAAAATTATATCGAGTACCGACATCGGTTGGCAATAGGTTGACAGGGCATTTCTTGTATGGTATCATGCATATAACGAATGACGCATGATGGCGGAGAGACGAGGTGCGGCGAAGATGGAACTGCGTGTTTTAAAATATTTTTTTATGACGGCGCGTGAGGAAAACATTACCAAAGCGGCAAAGCTTTTGCATGTGACGCAGCCGACGCTGTCTCGGCAGCTGATGCAGCTGGAGGAAGAACTCGGCGTTACGTTGTTTCAGCGCAGCAATCATAAAATTATTTTGACCGATGACGGACTGCTGTTAAAGCGCCGCGCAAGTGAAATTGTAAGTCTTGCCGAAAAGACGCAAAAGGAGCTTGCTGCGCCCAAAAGGATCAGCGGCGAAATTGAAATCGGCAGCGGAGAGTTTCAGAGCTTTTCGTATTTTGCCGACATGCTGGCCGCCTTTGGCAGGCAGTATCCTGACGTGCACTTTAAACTGTACAGCGGAAATGCTGACGAAATTAAGGAACGTCTGGAAACCGGGACACTGGATATCGGATTGCTGGCGGACCCGGTGGATATCAGCAAATATGAGTTTGTCCGCCTGCCGCAAAAGGAGACTTGGGGCGTTTATGCCCACAAGGATTTTGCGATTTCAAAAAATGCGTTTGTCACGCCTAAGGATTTGACAGGCTATCCGCTGCTGATGCCGCGCCGAAAAATCGTACGCGATGAGCTTTATCAATGGTTTGGGGACGATTATGAAAACATCACGGTCTTTGCCATTTATGATCTTTTGTATAACGCTGCCATCATGGCGCGTAAAAAGATGGGAATCGTCCTATCCGTCGATTTGGAAAGCCGATTTGATGATTTGACATTTTTGCCGCTCTCTCCAGGCCTTGCGTTTGGCTCTGTCCTGGTAAGGAAGAAGAACCAGATTCATTCCGCGGCGGCCGAGGCTTTGATCGCTTTTTCCAAACAATATATTAAAGGCATTTCTGAACATACGATATAAGTATTAGACATAAAGAAAGACTTGCGATAGAATATAAGTGTCCGAAAGGATGCTTATATTTTTTTGGGAAAGGGTTGGT
>URTH01000237.1 GCA_900550775.1 uncultured Eubacteriales bacterium
TCTGCTTTGCGCTCAGTTTGAAATGGAAAGCCTCCTGCAGCAGGTTTTGCGATACACTGGAGGACGCCGCCAAAAGCTGTGAATCTGCGGTGGACATGGTGCTGGCTAAAATACCGGCAAGCACCAACCCTGCCAGCAGCGCCGGCAAAATACCAAACTTAGAAAGCAGATCTGCAACACGGATAATCACCGTCTCGCTGTCGGCGTTTTTCAAAACCTCAATCACGCCGGCATCGCTCAGCGCACGGCCGGAAATACCGATGCCGACCGCAACCGCCATGGCAATCACCACCCAAACAGAAGCCACGCGGCGGGAGAGGGTCAGGTTCTTTTCATCATTGATTGCCATAAAACGGAGTAAAATGTGCGGCATGCCAAAATAACCCAGCCCCCAGGAAACCGTTGTAATGATATGTAAAAGGTTATATGGCTGGCTGCCGCCTGTCTCCGGCACATGCGTCGCCGTAAAGGAAAGATACCCGGCCAGGTCACCGGCATGCCCCATTACAACGGCAGGACCGCCGGCCGTAATCGTTGCAAAAATCAGGATTGAAAAAATCGCAATCGTCATGATAATGCTTTGGATAAAGTCTGTCGTTGACGCTGCCAGAAAGCCGCCGGTCGCCGTATACCCCACGATAACCACTGCCGAAATCAGCATCGCCGCGATATAGTTCATCCCAAACAGAGAGGAAAACAGCTTGCCGCATGCGGCAAAGCCCGATGCCGTGTATGGGATAAAAAATACAATAATCACAACGGCCGCGATGGCGGACAGCAGGTTCTTTTTATCGTGGAACCGCTTGGAGAAAAATTCCGGTATGGTGATCGCGTCCAAAAGGTGCGTATACCGGCGCAGCCGTTTAGAAGTCAATAGCCAGTTTAAATAGGTACCTGCCGCAAGGCCGATGACCGTCCAGCCGACGTCTGCCACACCGGAAAGATAAGCAAGACCGGGCAGTCCCATCAAAAGATAACTGGACATATCCGACGCCTCGGCGCTCATGGCGGTCACCAGAGGCCCCAGGCTCCGGCCGCCCAAATAAAAATCCGAGGTTGAATTGTTCTTTTTGGTAAAATAAAATCCAATCAGCAGCATACCGATTAAGTATACCGCAATGGTAATTAGAATACATATGCTGGATGTACTCATCATGATCACTCCACTCTCTTTTTCTTTCTGTATTTTCGTGTGCGGCCGCATTCCCCACAGGCCGCGGAACGCCATAGGCAAAACTGAGAAAATCCCGGAAGCGTTGTACTTCCGGGATTTTGTGTCCATTCTCTGATGACAAAATTATCTCTTTGAGAACTGCGGAGCACGACGTGCGGCCTTTAAACCGTACTTCTTTCTCTCCTTCATTCTCGGATCACGCGTCAGATATCCCGCTGCCTTCAGCAAGGAACGATATTCCTCGTCAACTTCTAAGAGCGCTCTTGCAATACCGTGACGGATCGCGCCGGCCTGACCGGTGAAACCGCCGCCCTGTACGTTAACCAAAACGTCAAACTTGCCGGTGGTATGGGTCAGTTCCAGCGGCTGTCTTACAACAACCTTTAAGGTCTCTAAACCAAAGTAATCGTCAATGTCTCTCTTGTTGATGACAATTGCACCGTTGCCGGGCACCAATCTAACCCTGGCAACAGACTTTTTTCTTCTTCCTGTTCCGTAATACTGTACGTTTGCCATTTGTATTCAGTCCCCTTCCTTTAGTTCTGTTCCCAGGCGATCGGCGCCTGAGCCTGATGTTGATGTTCTGCATCCTTGTAGATACGCAGCTTCTTTAATGCCTTTCTGCCCAGCGTGTTGTGGGGAAGCATACCTGCGATTGCAAGCTCCATTGCCTTTTCCGGACGCTTTTCCATCAGTTCTTTATAGGAGACTTCCTTTAAGTGACCGATATATCCGGTGTGTCTGTACCACTTCTTTTGCAGCAGCTTGTTACCGGTCAGCACTGCGTCCTTTGCATTGATTACGATGACATATTCACCGCAATCTACGCCCGGAGTGTACTGCGGCCGATGCTTGCCTCTTAAAATCGTAGCGGCCTGTGCTGCTACACGTCCCAGCGGCTTTCCGGCTGCGTCAATGATATACCATTTCTTTTCAATTTCATTCGCCTTCGCCATGTAAGTTGCCATGATAAATGTTACCTCCTGTTTCAATTTCATCTTTTATGATGACGCCGTAAGGCATTTGTTCTTTGCACCCGATGCCTTGTGAGTGCAAAAAACAAACGCCTCATCATCAGCGCTCTGCTATTATAATACGTTTTTTATCATTTGTCAAGTAATTTTTTTAAAAATTTAATTTACCAATATACGTTCTCTTATTTTCTCTTGTTTTCTCTCTTTATCTCTTTCGTTCTTGACTTCAATTTTCATTTTTGTTGATATTGACGAACCCGTTTTTCACCGTCTTGTGCGCCTTTTTTCAAAAAATACAGGTTTTTCTGAAAAAGGGGTTGACATTTTGGGTGCGATGTGGTATTCTAAATAGGCTGTAATGAGTTACCAACACGCCGGAGTGGCGGAACTGGCAGACGCCCGGGACTTAAA
>URTH01000238.1 GCA_900550775.1 uncultured Eubacteriales bacterium
GAAAAGGGCATCACTTTTTGGCGGACTGGGTTTCCAAGCACACCCGAAAAAAGACCGGGATTGAGATTCATCCCTCCGCAAAAATCGGCAAGGGCGTCTTTATCGACCACGGGATGGGCGTTGTAATCGGTGAGACGGCAGAGGTCGGCGATTACTGTACCATTTATCAGGGAGTAACCCTTGGCGGAACAGGGAAGGATAAAGGAAAACGCCACCCCACAATCGGAAAGAACGTGACGATCGGCAGCGGCGCCAAGATTCTGGGGCCGTTTACCGTGGGAGATAACAGCAAGGTCGCGGCAAACGCGGTGGTATTGAATGAGATACCGCCCAACAGTACCTGCGTGGGCGTGCCGGCTCATATTGTAAAGCGGGATAATAAACGGATTGCACATGCGGCGCCGACCATACGGCCGGTTGCGGATTTGGATCAGATCCATATTCCGGATCCGGTCTCGATGGAAATCTGCAGTCTGCGTGCTGAAATCGATCATTTGAAGAAAAAACTGGAGGAAAAAGAAGATGAGTGAGAGCAAACTGGTTTTGTATAATACGCTGACCCGAAAAAAGGAAGAATTTCATTCCATCGAGCCAGGAAAGGTCAAAATGTATTCCTGCGGCCCGACGGTGTATAACTTCTTTCATATCGGAAACGCAAGACCGTTTATCATTTTTGATACGCTGCGCCGGTATTTGGAATATAAGGGGTACACGGTGGACTTTGTGCAGAACTTTACCGATGTGGATGACAAGATGATCCGCAAGGCAGAAGAACTCGGCATCACGGTCAAAGAATTGGCCGAGCAGTACATCGGTGAATATTTTGTGGATGCCAAAGGCCTTGGCATCCGCGAGGCAACGGTGCATCCGCGGGCAACCGAGAACATTGACGCGATTATCGCACTGGTGCAGAATCTGATCGATAAGGGCTACGCGTACGAGGTGGACGGCGACGTGTATTACAGCACCAAGAAGTTTAAGGAATACGGCAAACTGTCGCATCAGCCGCTGGAGGACTTGGAAAGCGGTGCGCGCATCGATATCAATGAGGACAAAGCCGACCCGATGGATTTTGCACTCTGGAAGAAACAAAAACCCGGAGAAATCGCGTGGGAAAGTCCCTGGGGCATGGGGCGCCCCGGCTGGCATATCGAATGCAGCGCCATGGCAAATAAATACCTGGGCAAGACCATTGATATCCACAGCGGCGGCCAGGATCTGGTCTTTCCACATCACGAAAATGAGATCGCACAGAGCGAGGCGGCCAACGGCTGCACCTTTGCAAACTACTGGGTTCATAACGGCTACATCAACGTCGACAACCGAAAGATGTCAAAATCGCTGGGGAACTTTTTCACCGTGCGGGATGTCGCAAAGGAATTTGACTACGATGTGATTCGATTTTTCATGCTCTCTGCACATTACCGCAGCCCGATCAACTTCAGCAAGGATCTGATGGAATCGGCAAAGGCAGGGCTGGAGCGTATTCATAACTGCCTGGACGCGATGGCGTTTTTCGAAAAATCGGACAAGGATCATGAAGAAACTGCCGAAGAACAGGCGCTTTTGCAAGAGGTGCAAAGCTACCGCGAAAAGTTTATTGCGGCAATGGATGATGATCTGAACACAGCGGACGCGATTTCGGTGATTTTTGAACTGGTGTCTCTGGCAAATAAAAACATTACGGCGCAGAGCGGTACCGCGCCTGCCGTGATCGAAAAGGTTTGCGATACCATCTATGAACTCGGCGGTGTGCTTGGCATCTTGAAAAAAGAGGCTGAGGATCAGATACCGGGCGAGGTACAGGCGCTGCTTACGCAGCGTGCGGCTGCACGCAGCAATAAGGACTGGGCGGTGTCCGATACGCTTCGGGATCAGTTGAAGGAAATGGGGTATCTCGTCAAGGATACGCCGCAGGGACAGCAGCTTAGCAAGGCTTAGAAAAGGAATCGTTATGCTGGATAAAATCAAAGAAAGTTTTGCGGGGGATTTTCAATCCCCCAACCGGTACAGCGCCTTAACGCTTGCGTATATCGGCGACTGTGTGTACGAGCTGTACGTACGCAGTTTTCTGATCGCAAAGGCGGATCAAAAGGTGAATGTACTGCACAAAAGCGCAACAAAATTTGTCTGTGCTGCCGCACAGGCGGAATTTTATCACAAAATTGAGGGCATACTGACCAAAGAGGAAGAGGCGGTCTTTCATCGAGGACGGAACACCAAATCGCATCCCCCAAAAAACGCACAGGTTTCGGATTACCGCATTGCGACCGGCGTGGAGGCGCTGATCGGTTATCTGTATTTAAAGGATGACTTTGTGCGGATTTCGCAGCTGATGCAATATCTCTTTTGATTTTTTTACATAACCGGATAGGAAGTGGTATGATGTACAAAAAAATCAAAAAAGGGATATTTACCGTTGTAGGCGCGGTGCTCATGGGGTTGTCGCTGGATTTATTTTTGATACCCCTGCACATTGCGGCCGGCGGTGTCGGCGGCGCGGCAACGGTTATCAATCATCTGACCGGCGTCAGCGTG
>URTH01000239.1 GCA_900550775.1 uncultured Eubacteriales bacterium
CTCTCTGGTGCGGCTGCGTTTATCGAGCGCGACCCGGATTACTGCTTTGATATCATGGAAAAGTCGGTGCGGAGTCTCGAATATACCATGATTGGATTCGGGCCGGAGGGCGCGTGGATTGAGGGAATCAACTATTGGTGCTATACCATGAGTTATCTTTCCAAGGGCGTCGGCGCACTGATCAGCGCAACCGGCTCGGATTTTGGGCTGATGTCTGCCGCAGGACTGAAAGAGACCGGTGTTTTCTTTTCAAGCATGAACAGTGAAATCGGTGTCAATAATTTTCATGATACATGGCAGGGGAGACACGAATCGCCAACGCTTTTGTGGCTTGCTAAGGTTTATGATGATCCTGCGCTTCAGACAATTCGCCGTTCGTTTATTGAAAAACACGGCGGAAGAACGGTATACGATGTTTTATGGAACCGCAGCGATTGGACAGAGAAAGACGCCTCTTTGCCGCTTTCCGTTTCCACACATGGGCTTGAGTCGGTCTCGGTGCGCAGCGGCTATAACGCGGAGAATATGTATTTTTCGGCGCATGCCGGGGTTGTTATGTGCTATCATTCCCACGCCGACGTCGGAAGCTTTGTGTATGATGCCCTGGGGGTGCGCTGGGCGGCTGATTTGGGGGCGGAGGATTATAATATATGGCGTGATGCGGTCATTGCGGACGGGGATAACGGTTTTTATAAGCCCTATCGCCGCCGCGCCGAGGCGCATAATGTGGTTGTCATCGATCCGAATACAAATTCGTCCGACGGCGGTCAGTTATCGGATGCGTTTGTCCCGCTGATAAAGTTTGAAGAAACCGGCACAATCACCGAGGCGGCCTATGATATGACGCCGGCGTACGCGGATAAGCTGCGTGATTATACCCGTACCTTTCGGGCCGATCGTCTCCATCAAACACTGGAAATTACCGATACCATGACCTTTTTATCCACAGGGCAGCTGAACTGGTTTATGACGACACCGGCAGAGGTTGAATGGCTGGTCGGCGGTTACTTTTTACTCAAAAAGGACGGAAAAACGCTTTACGGAAAGGCGATGCTCACCGGCGCGGATCTTCAAACCGAGACAACAGCGTGCGAACCGCTTTTGGGGGCGCCGACCTGCAAGGGGCAAAGTACAAATCCCGGTTACCGGCGGCTTCGTCTGTATAATGATGCGTGCAGCGGCACGGTGAGCTTGCATGTTTTATTATCGCCCACCAAGGAGGGGCTGAATCCGCTGCCGGTTGAGATTACCGATTGGTCGTATCAAGCCGCCACAGACGGGTTTGACGTGACAGTGGATTTTCAGTGCAGCGCTTATAATACGCCTGTAACCCTGATTGCGGCATACAAGGGTGAAAACGGTATTCTTTTAAAGGCACAGCCGCAAAAGCGGACATTGTATCAGAGCATGACCGAAACCGGCACGGCAGAACGCAAGGCGTTTTCAAAAACGTTTCATATCGATGCGCCACCGGATAGGAGTGAGCGGCTTGACATTATGATTTTATCCGGTAAGGATCAAATAATGCCCCTTTGCGAAAAGTTATGGATTCCGCTTTATGGCAAGGAGGCAATGAGAAAGGGAAATGAAAATGGAAGAAATGAACAAACAGTGTATCGAAAAAGTGATTGATCGGATCCTGCAGCGCAAAGAGACGGACTGGAATATGGATATTGAGCATTTTGACTGGGTGCCGGGCGTGGGACTTTACGGAATCTTTTGTGCATGGGAGAGCACAAAAGAACCAAAATATCTTAATTTTTTAAACGGCTGGATTGACCGGCATCTAGAAGAGGCGTACGCTCAGAAAACGGTCAACTCTACCGCGCCGTTGCTCACTGTCCTGTCGGTCTATGCAGTGACAAAAAAAGAGCATCTCCTAGCGGTTTGCGAGGACTTGGCGCAGTATATCATTCATGACGCACCGCTGACGATTGACGGTGGCTTAGAACACACCGTGACCGAGCCGGGGCCAGGCTTTTCGGATCAGATGTGGGCAGACACCTTGTTTATGGTCTGCATCTTTTTGACAAAGCTTGGCAGCGTGACGGGCAAGGCAGAATACACCGCCTTTGCGCAAAAACAGCTTTTGCTGCATTTAAAACTGCTCTCTGACGGAAACGGACTTTTTTATCATGGTTATAACGGCGCACAAAAAAATCATATGAGCGCAATCCGCTGGGGCAGAGCCAACGGCTGGATCATCTATTCGACGGCAAAGATTTTGCAGCTTTCAAAAAATTTTGACGGACGGGACAAGGCGGAAGAGGCGCTAAGCCGCCACGCCGCGGCGCTGTGCCGTGTGCAGGATTTAGACGGCGGTTACCATACCATTTTAGATGATCCAACATCGTATATTGAGATTTCTGCCACTGCGGCAATTGCGGCCGGAATGAAACTGGGAAATGAAATCGGCGTTTTAAAGGGCGAAGTGCGCAGTGCAGCAGAGAGAGCGATTGGGGCAGTGGTAGCTGCGATTGCAGAGAACGGAGACGTCGGCAGCGTGTCAACCGGTACGCCGGTCATGCCGGACGCG
>URTH01000240.1 GCA_900550775.1 uncultured Eubacteriales bacterium
GAAATTGTGACCGCAAAACAGGAACAGGAGAGCCTCAAGGCAAAGCAGGAAGAGGATAAACGGCGGCTGTCCGAGACTATGGAGGAGCTTTATCAAAAATCGGCGGAGGCGGCTGCCTACTATAAAGAAATCTCGCAAAATAAGGAGATTTATCAGCAATACCTGGAAGAAAAAGAGGCGGCCGAGCAGGCAACCAAGGCGCGTGCCGGTATCGTGGCCGGCGAGGGGTCGGCGTCCGCCGATCAGATATCCGGTGACTATTTTCTGTGGCCGACCAATGTGACAACCATAACCAGTTCGTTTTCGCCAAACCGCGTCAATCCGGTGTCCGGCGTGGTTCGTCCGCATACCGGCACCGATATCGGTGCCTCGGAGGGGGCGCCGGTCTGGGCGGCACAGGGCGGCACGGTCGCTCTGGCAGAGCGCAACGGCGGCTACGGCAACTGTATTATCATTGACCACGGTAACGGCGTTCGTACGCTGTACGGACATTTGAGTGCCATTTTGGTTACGCAGGGACAGACCGTAAACCAGGGCGATCAAATCGGCAGAGTGGGCTCCACCGGCAATTCGACAGGGCCGCATCTTCATTTTGAGGTTATTTTAAACGGTACCGCGGTGGACGCGATGCAGTTCTTTTCCTTTTAATTTTTAAGAAACGAGGCGAGACACAATGTATATCAAAAAATCGGTTCTGGTGATTGGTGCCATTCTTTTGATTTTAGTGACAGCGTTTTTAACCATCGGCGCGGTCAATCCGTTCGGGTTTACGGCGTTTGGTGATTTGCTGCGTTTTACCTACGTCAGCCGTCTGATTGAACACAACTATTACCAGGATGTGGACAGCGAAACATACAGTAACACGGCACTGCAGGGCGTTGCGGCAGCAACCGGAGATCCGTATACCGGGTACCTCTGGGGAGACGAGGCGGACGCATATATGGAAAACCTGGAGGGAAATTACCAGGGCGTGGGTCTTTATATTGAGAACAATACCGAGGATAACAGTATCACGGTTGTTTCGGCCATTGCAGGAACTCCGGCAGAGGCGGCAGGGATTACGACCGGCGATAAAATCTTAAAAATTGACGGAGAAACCTATACGGGGCAGCAGCTGAACGAGGCGGCAAACTGTATGCGCGGCATCGAGGGCAGCGAGGTGACGCTGACGGTGATGCGCGCGGCAACGCAAACGACCGAGGAGCTTACGCTGACCCGCAGAGAAATTGAAATACAAAACGTAAGCGGCAGCATGGTGACGGACGGTATCGGAAAGATCGTGATTACCCAATTTACGGACGGAACGTCCGAAAAGTTTGCAAAGTCCTATCAGGAGCTGCAAAACCAGGGTATGAAAAAACTGGTGATTGATCTTAGAAATAATCCGGGCGGCCTGGTTGACGAGGCGGCAAAGGTTGCCAATATGTTTGTCGAGGACGGCAAGGTCATAGTTTATACCATGGACAAAGCCGGAGACAGAGTGGACTATCCCGCAACCGGCGATGCAGCCAGGATTCCGATTGTGATTTTAACCAACGGCGGCAGTGCATCGGCCAGTGAGATTTTGACCGGGGCGCTGAAGGATTATCAAATCGGCTATCAGATTGGTGAAAAAACCTATGGCAAGGGCATTGTGCAGGGCGTTTATAACCTGGGCAAGGACAGCATTTTATCCGTGACCGTTGCCCGTTATTATACGCCAAACGGCGTGTGCATTCACGGTGAGGGAATCACGCCGGACGAGGTTGTTGCGATGGACGCCCAAAAATATTCGCGTCTGACGGCACTTGCCCCGGAAGAGGATGATCAGCTTCAGGCGGCCGTGGAGTATCTGAGCCGTTGATGTGTCTCGGACTCTTTACGGTGCGAAAGGAAAAGACAGGACTTCTGCAAAAGCTGCGGTTTCCCGTCACGGTTAAAGAAACGTTTGCGGCGGACGCCGCGGTGCTTGTCGCGGAATACGCATTCACTGCGGAGGAACTGAAAAAAATGCCGAATTGGCTGCGTACCTGCCTTCGGCGGTACGGAATGCGGTTTATGAAAAAACAAAAGATTTGTGCGGCGGTCATGACGATAGAGTGTGCCGCCGCCTTTTTGTGCCCATCGCCCGGCGGAGGGGAGACACTGATCCGAAAAATCAGGCCGGAGGAATGGGAAGAATGCCTGGACGCGTTTCTCTCTGCGGTGCAGATCAATCCGAAAACGTGGAATGCCTGGATTTTTGACCGGGAATGTAAGATGGTCACGGATCGGTTTTTGGCAAAGCTTTGCACGCATGTGCAGCGGCTTTGTATCGTCACAAAAAGCCCGGAACGGGCAGAGCCGCTCTGTGACCGCCTTTGCGAAGAATACGGTATCGAACCGGAGGTCTTTATAGATGTGCGCCAGGTTCCGACGGCGTGTACCCTGCGGATTGATTTTGACCGGGGCGTTCTTGCCTATGAAAAAAGTGTTTTTGCAAATGGCGCAATAAATGCTGCT
>URTH01000241.1 GCA_900550775.1 uncultured Eubacteriales bacterium
ACGATAACGTCAGTACCGGCGGTTCCTTATCAAGGCTCAGCAGCAGATATTCACTGGTAACATCCTTGCCTGAAATGCCGTCAATCTTTAGCATGAGCGTCCCCGTAAAGTCGGGAATCACATAGCCGTCCGGTGCCGCAGGGATTTCGGCATTGGTGTCCATCCGCGTAACGCGGAATGCTTCCGCATTCTCCGCGGTGACGCGCAGGGTACCGCCGGCCGCGCCGAGCTGGCTCTGATAAACACCGCTTTCATCGGGTGTGCACAAAACGTCGTTCACATAGAGGGAAAGCTGCAGCGGCTCGTACTTCGGCAAATACACGCCGACAGATTCCGTCTCGCTGCTGTAATACTTTCCGCCATCCTCCTCTTTATAGGCGCTGATACCGATCTTATAAGTCTGATCCGCAAGCAGGTTTGATGCCGCAACCGCTGCGGCGGTTTCACCGTTTTCTGCGACCTCGACAGCGTTTCCGCCCACTGTGAGCGCCATATCGATGCTGTCCGCATCCTTTTCCAGGTCATAGCCGTAGCCGGTGTCAACCCAGCCTTCGTCCTCTTGCCGGTACACCTTGATACGGTAACCGTCTGCACCCTCTACCTTCGTCCATGCAGCGTGCATCACCTCATTGCCGGCCGTCTCAAAAGAGACATCTGCCGGAGATGGCGGCTGCATGGTGTTAGTATAGCTGATCCGATCGGAAAACGCCTGCCGATCGATGGCAACCATCGCGTTCTCCATCACGCCGTCCTCATTAAGGTCTGCCTGTCTTTCGGTCATCAGATAGGTGGTAACATAATATTCTCCGCTGGGCGCCAAAACGCCGGAGGTCGGAACGGAAACGTGAACGCCCGTGAGGTCGCTCAGTTCCTGCTCGTCAAACAGATAATCGGCGCCGCCCTCTTCCTTTGCAAGATAGGTGCGGATCATATATTTGCTGCCCTCTTCCGCATACTTCACCTACATTTGATCCGTCAAAGGTAAGATTTAACCGTTCAAACGGCGTCACTGCCGCCTCTTCATGCGCAAAGGCAAGGCTTCCGGCGCTGATGCGGTAATCTCCGCCGTTTGCAGGCCGCAGCAATACCACACGGTACGGCGTGCCGTCGGTGCGTTCCATCACATCGGTGACTGCATTGATATCCGCCGTGTCATCCATCTCGCCGTCCACGCACCAATGCAGGGTATACCCCTCAACCGAAAGTGCGTCCTTGACTTCCTGCTCGGTGACCGTTTGATCAAAGGCAAGCAAAATATAAGGCGTCTCGTCACTGTTTGCCGTGACGGTGATTTCCGCTTGGCCGGACGCGTCCGCCATAAGCGCAACCGGTGTGAGTCCGTTCTCGCTCTGTACCACCGGCGTTACGCCCTTATCTTCCCAATTCCAGTTGCCGAGCTTTTTGGCGAGATCGATTTCTAAACCCCAGCCCGCGCCTTCTCTGAATTTTGTCTGTATGACACGGGGAATCAGCACCCATGCACGCGCGCCGAAGATCCTTCCGCGGCTCTCTGCCATTGCGCCGATGTATACATCTGTATTACGAAACGCCTGCTGAAATCCCTCTTCCACGGAAACGCCGCGGATCGGAATGACCGTCTGGCCGCCGACAATCACGTTGACCGTCGCCTCGTGGAGCTTGATTCCGAAAATCAGTGTTTTCAAAACGCCTTTTACCGTACCGTTTGCGCCGACTGCAAGATACAGATTTTTCTTGCCGCTATCCAGTCCGCCGAAAGCACCGAGCTCAAGCAGTGCGTCAACCTCAATCAGGTCTATTTCCTTGCTCGGCAGATTTAACGACATCTCCTTGGAGCCGCCGAAAGAAAAGCCCTTATAGGTGTTGCCCTTATAATTCCGTTCCTGTCCGTTTAATTTCAGCGAATAACCAAAGCTGTCAATGATCTGCGTTGCCGCACCGGCACCCACAATATTCACGTCGGTCGCTTTTAATGAAACCTCACTCGGTCCTATCACAATGTTTCCCGTACCCTCAATCAAATGGAGATACGTGCCGGTCAGCGCACCGCGCAGCTTGATCGGCGGAATCGCAAAATAATCGCCGTTTACCGTTGCGACAAGGTCTTTAAACCCGGCGCCGCCGCCGTTTAACTGACCGATCGGAACCGGCGGAATCATCGGGATTCCGGGGCTTGCCTTTACATAAAACCATAATTCGTCCGGCATCAGCGCGCCCTTTTTGCTGCGCTCTAAGGCCAAAGAGGCCTCGGTCTCAAACAGGTCAAAGGCATTAAGCTCCAGCGAAAACGCATAGCGTTCCTCACCGGCAAAGGTATTGACTTCGCCCTCTACCTTCGCAAGCTCCAGATTCAAAAGCTTGGTCGTGTCAAAACTGCCCTTTGCCTGTACGCCGTTTACTTTAAAATCATAGGTTTTTTTGCCGTTTCGATCCGTTCTTTCTTTCAGACCGTAGCCCAGCTTTTCCATCGAGAACGACGCACCGTCAAATAC
>URTH01000242.1 GCA_900550775.1 uncultured Eubacteriales bacterium
GATGCAAAGCGGCAAGAAAAAAGAAAAGGAGCAGGAGGATTTGCTGCAGCAAATCACCGCCAAGGAAGAGGAAAAAAAGAGAGAAAAAGAGAATCTGCGCACCGCGCTGGAACAGCTGCTTGCGCCGTACGGCTGCAAGACGGCGGAAGAGCTGCGAAACGGGTTTCAAGAGTGCAGACAGGCGAAGATGGAGGCGGAGAGCTACAAAAGCACCTATGCATCCCTGATGGAGGGCGAGGACGCCGAAAAACTCCGGACGGAGATGGAAGAGGCCGAAGCGTATTTTGCGCAAGGACGGGAGCTTGCGGCACTTTGTCTTGACGAAGATATCGACCGTCTGCAAAAGACGGTGCTGCATTGCGCAACCGAGATCAAGGCGGTTGAGGGAAAGCTCAGCTATGTTTATACCGCACAGCGCACGCCGGCCGATGCGGAAACCGAGCTTTTACAGGTTCAGGCACAAATTGAGGAAGAGGAAAAACGATACCGCGCCGCGGAGCTTGCGATGACGGTATTTACCGAGGTTTATCAAAAGCGAAAGTCGGATTTTACGCCGCTTGTCAACGAAAAGGTCAATGAAAATCTTTTGGTGCTGACAAAGGGAAAGTACCGGGACGTTAAGGTATCGGAAGAATACCGGATGCGGCTTTCCGATCGGGACGGCCGTCTTTGCACGGCGGAGTCGTTAAGCCGCGGAACCTATGAGCAGATTTATTTTGCCCTGCGGCTTGCGCTTTGCGATTTGATGGGCGACGGCACACAGCCGCTGTTTTTGGACGACTTTTTGATGAGCTATGACGATGAGAGAGAAAAATCGGCGTTTGATCTTTTGATCATGCATGCAAAGCACCGGCAGATTTTGTTTTTTTCCTGCCATGCACGGGATCAGAGACGCGCCGCCGAGACAAATAGTAAATGGATTCATTTGAAGGAGGAAACGTGAGATGTCTGCAGAAGTAAAAAATGAATATGGAATGATCAGAATATCCAACGCGGTCATTGCAAAGCTGGCCGGCTTTGCGGCCACACAGTGCTACGGCGTTGTGGGAATGGCGGTTCGGAGCAGCAAGGATGGCATCGCGAGACTGCTGAAAAAGGAAAGCATGGATCGCGGCATTAAAGTAAAGGTGACGGAAAACGTGGTTGAAGTTGCGCTCTTTGTAATCATGGAATACGGCGTGAACATCGGCGCGGTGGGCGGCATCATCAAAAGCAATGTAAAATACCAGATTGAAGAAATGACAGGTCTTGAAGTCGGCAGCGTAACGGTCAATGTCGAGAGCCTTCGGGTTCACTGAGGACGGCGTCGCTGACAAGGAGGAGGAACCAACGTGGAAGTACTGCAAAACGAAATGATACGTCAAATGATTGCGTCCGCATCCAATCATTTGCAAAACCATAAAAAACAGATCAATGACCTGAATATTTTTCCCGTTCCGGACGGAGATACGGGAACCAATATGAGTATGACCTTCGGCGCGGCTGCGGCAGAGACGCTTCGGGCGGATGAGAACACGCCGGCCGGCGAGCTGATCGACATTTTGGCAAAGTCATCGCTGCGCAACGCCAGAGGAAATTCCGGCGTAATTCTGTCACAGATTCTGCGCGGACTGGCCGGCGCGGTGCACGGTGCGGAGAGCATCGGCATTGAAGAGATTAAGCAGGCGGCGCAGATGAGCCGCGACACGGCGTACCGCGCCGTGATGAAACCGACCGAGGGTACGATTTTGACGGTTGTCCGCGAGATGGCGGAATATGCCGAAGGCGCTGCGGCAAAGCAAAAAAAGCCGGTGAAGTTTATCAAGGCGATTTTGGACGCCGCCAATGAGAGCCTTCAAAGAACGCCGGAAATCTTGCCCGTATTGAAAGAGGCCGGTGTTGTTGACGCCGGCGGCAAGGGTGTAGTGACGCTGCTTGAGGGCGCATACCTTGCGCTTTGCGGAAAGCCGGTATCGCTCGACGATGCGGCCGAGGCGGCGCAGCCGGTCACGGTAAAGCGTGATGTGGCGCTTGAGACTGAGGATATTAAGTTCCACTACTGTACCGAATTTTTGATTCATAAAAGCCCGGAGCGCCAGGCTACCCAGTTTAAGGCGGCAATCCGATCCAAAGGGGATTGTATGCTTGTCATTGATGAAGATGAAATCGTCAAGGTGCATATCCATACCAATCACCCCGGCTTTGTGATCGAGCTCGGCGAACTGACGAATTTGAAAATCGATAATATGAAGTTCCAGCATGAGGAAATCATCCGTAAGGAGGATTCGCCGGTGGAACACAGGAAAAAATACGGAATGGTCGCTGTCTCGGCCGGAGACGGGCTGACGGAAGTCTTTGAGAGCATCGGTGTGGACGTGATCGTCGAGGGCGGACAGACCATGAACCCCAGCACCCAGGATATTTTAAACGCCGTACAGGAAATC
>URTH01000243.1 GCA_900550775.1 uncultured Eubacteriales bacterium
GACAAAAGGCGGCGGAGCGGAGAGAGAATTTAAATAAGATCGCCGACGGCACGGCCGATGTGATCCTCGGCACCCACGCGCTGATTACCGAGGGGGTCAAGTTTTACCGACTGGGTCTTGCCATTACGGATGAACAGCATCGGTTTGGTGTTCGGCAGCGGACGGCGCTTTCGGGGAAAAGCAGTCAGGTTCACACTCTTGTGATGACGGCAACGCCGATTCCGCGCACACTGTCTCTGATCCTTTACGGAGATTTGGATGTTTCCATCATTGATGAGCTTCCGGCAGGCAGAAAAAAGATCAAAACCATCGCCATTTCGGAAGAGAAGCGTGCGAAAATGGACGAATTTGTGCTTGCGCAGCTGGACGCCGGACGACAGGCATATTTTATCTGTCCCTTGATTGAGGAATCGGAGGTTATAGAGGCAAATGCAGTGGATAGCTACCTTGAAAAACTAAAGCACGGCGTTTACCGAAAAAAACGGATCGCGGCGCTGCACGGGCGCATGAAAAGCGCGGAAAAAGAAATGATTATGGCACAGTTTGTAAAAGGCGAAATTGACGCGCTGGTTTCAACCACGGTAATCGAGGTCGGCGTGGATGTTCCCAACGCCAGCGTGATGGTGATCGAAAACGCGGAACGGTTCGGCCTGTCGCAGCTGCATCAGCTGCGCGGAAGAGTGGGGCGCGGCAGCTGGCAATCCTACTGCGTTTTGCTTTGTGCCGGACACGGTGCGTTTGCAAAGGAAAGAATGCAGGTGATGTGCGACACGGACGACGGTTTCCAAATCGCAGAAAAAGACCTTGAATTGCGCGGCCCCGGTGATTTTCTGGGTACGCGGCAGCACGGACTGTTAGAGATGCGCTGCGGTGATATCAAGACCGATATGCAGCTTTTGATGGAGGCGCAAAATTGTGCATCAAACCTTTTAAAGACGGATCCCAACCTTGATGCGCTGGCATATGCCGCGCTAAAGCAAAAGGTAGAGGAAACCTTTGAAAAGGCAGGCGGAATTTTAAACTGACAGAGAGTCTGAGAGCCGACCGGTAGGATACCGATCGGCTCTTGCTTTTCTTTCATAAAATCAGTCGCTGATGCTGAGCAGCTTTGCCTGCAAGGCGTTGACCTGCTCCTTTTCTTCATCGGTTAAGTCACGGGATCGCAAATCGCGCAGCGCCATCTTGGCATCATCGCTGAGCCCCTCTTCGATCAGTTCATTGGCGTCGCGAATCATCTTGGCGATCTCTGCCCGTACGGCGGCATCGTCCTGTGCCGCCGCGTTGGCGGTTGCCGAAGGTGCCGTCTCGCTCTGCGGCTGCGGCGTACTTGTCGCCGCGGAGGGAGCCTCGGTCTCCGCCGGGGCGCTGCTCTCTATCGGGACAGAAGGAGTCGGCTGCATTTTGGATTTGCCGCAGCTGCTGAGCGGCAGCGCAACACATAAAGCGGCGAGTATCAGAGAAATATGTTTTTTCATCGTATCATCCTTTCGTAAAAAATTATCTTGCTTTCGTAAAAACTTATTTTGCACTGCAGAGCGTGCGGATTTTTTGGCATACGCCATACAAAAACTCATAAACGGCACTGTATTTGTCAACCAATGACACAATATAAGATTCCTTATAATGGGGCAGCGCCTTGCCGCAAAGCCACATGTGACTTACGATAATGTCTTTTTCCAGTTCGGACAGGGTTGTCAGTCTTTGCGCGTTGCGCAGGGCAAGCTGCGGATGAATGGCCGCATGGCGCAGCGGTCCGAACCGCTTGACCTTGCATTCATAATGGAAAAGGTCATGCAACAGCCCGGCGCGTGCGACTGCGCGGTAATCAAAATGGAATTTTTTGCAGATTACATAGCTGTAATAAGAAACATTGATCGAATGCCGCATGCGTGAGACGCCGTAATGGTGGGTACAACGATCCAGCCGCTGCACGGCGTCACTGTATAACAGATCCTGAATCATGGATAAATATTCCGGGTTGTTCTTTTTAGATAGCACGACCATTGTAGGATCCCCTCTGTCATGAATTATGCCCAAGGCACCAAACGGAACGCTGAAACATATACTATGGTACATTATATGCCAATTTTTTTAAAAAATCAAGATGAAATATTTATCAGTTTCCCCTTTACTCCGGCAGAAAAATATGTTAAAATGCTATCAAAGGGAAATTTCGCTTGCATTTTTATCATTTTGGCAGAATTCTTTCGGGATGTGAGTAATATTTCGAAAAAGAGGGAAGATGACAATGGGAGTTTTATCACTGATTAAGCAGGAAGTCAATATTGTATTTGAACGCGACCCGGCAGCGCACTCTAAGGCGCAGGTCTTTTTTCTGTATCCCGGTGTGCGGGCGATCATCAACTACCGCATCGCGCATTGGCTGGACGGAAAAG
>URTH01000244.1 GCA_900550775.1 uncultured Eubacteriales bacterium
GGAAAGCGGAATATGGGCTTTGGGCAATTGATTCAAAGCAATATCTTGCTGAAAAATGACTTTTTCGACAGTCTGCAAGGCTGCGCGGCTAGTTGCGCAGCCTTTTTTGTGTAATTCGGCGTAATTGATAAATTTTTGTTTTATCCGATGGAGTCTTTTTCCTCCTGTTTGAGCGCGTTGCGGTAGTGGCCGGGTGCAATGCCTTCCAGCCGTTTAAAGGTGTTGCTGAAATAATAGATGTCCGAAAATCCGACGGCATTTGCAACATCGGTGACGGAGTAGCCGTCGCGGAGCAGCTGCTTCGCCTGGAAAATGCGCAGCGAAATCAAGTAGTCGATGGGCGAATGCCCCGTTGCGGCGCGAAAGATGGCAGAAAAATGGGACGGACTGAGTCCGACTGCCGCCGAGAGAGAGGACAGCGTCAGCTTTTCGCGATAGTGCGCTGCCATATATTGCGCGGCCTGCTGCGCCTTGCGGCGGCTGCTGTAACTGACGCGGTTTTCATCACCGGCAAATGCCGCAAGCGACAGAATTTCAAGCAAGGTTTCGCGCAGCTTTGCCTTTTGCCGGTTTTTTCCGGTCAAAAAGTTTTGATGCAGCCGTTCAAACAGGGTCATAAACCGTTGATGCAGCGCGGTATCATCAATGGATTTTATAAGCGGAAAGGGAAACGAAACGGGTCGGATACTCCAGGCTTCCTCAAAAAAGATCGGCTGTGCCGCCTGAAAATTCACCGTGTAAAATTTTAAAGGCTCCATCGGATCCGTTTGCATGGATCGGTGGCAGCCCTCCGGAAAGTATACCAAATCCCCGGCTTTGACCGACCGCACTTCACCGTCCCAGGTGAAAATCCCCTTGCCGCCATAAAGGTAGACCAAATTGTGGGAGGGCAGCGTCCTGTCGGATAGCTGCCACTGCGGCGTCGCCTTGCGGTTATGCACATAGGACGGAATTACATATAAATCATCAATCTCCATATCATTTTTCTGCATCATGTCACCGCCAATTTCATCATAAGATATTATAAATTCATTATATCCTATATGGACGAAGATGTAAAGCCCTGCTACAATGAAAAAAAGAAATTCCCAAAACGGAGGAGATTATTATGGAACAGGCTTGGGCAAAAGAGACCATGCAAAAGGTAATGAATAAGATGGAGCAGATATTGCCGGCGATCGGCGCGGGATTCCCGCACGCCTGCAAGCAGGATACCTACGATTCGATGTATCCGTCCTGGTGGACAAACGGCTTTTGGCCGGGAATGCTCTGGATCGCTTATCAGCAGAGCGGCGATGAAAAGTTCGCAAAGACCGCAAGCGAAGTGGAAGAAAAAATGGACGAAGTGCTGGAGGGATATGTAAACGTCGATCATGACGCAGGCTTTTTGTGGATGCCGTCTGCCGGCGCACAATACCGCCTCAAACAAAACGAGGCATCTAAGATCCGCTGCTTAAAGGCGGCGTCTTACTTGGCGTCACGGTTTAACCTTGCCGGACAGTTTATCCAGGCCTGGAATTCGCAGGATGGCTGGGCCATCATTGATTGCACCATGAATTTAACGCTTTTATACTGGGCGAGTGAGGTAACGGGAAATCCGCGGTTCCGTCACATTGCCGTGGCACATGCAAAAACGGTACTGAAGCACTTTATGCGGCCGGACGGTTCGGTGAACCATGTACTGTCCTTTGACCCGGAAAACGGTGAACTGATCGAGTCGATCCAGGGACAGGCGGCAACGCCCGATTCCGCCTGGTCGCGCGGTGCGGCGTGGGCAATCTATGGCCTGGCGCTCAGCTATCGGCACACCAAGGATCCGGAATTTCTGGACGGCGCAAAACGGGCGGCAAGCTACTTTTTGGCAAACCTCCCGGAGGATTATGTGGCACACTGGGATTTCCGCGTAGCGCGCAATGCCGATACGCCGCGTGACACCTCGGCAGCGTCCTGCACGGCCTGCGGCCTTTTGGAGATTGCAAAGCACGTGCCGGAGTGTGAAAAAGAGGCATACGAGACCGCGGCGGTTCGGATGCTGAAGTCCTTGGCAGAGAATTACAGTAATTTGGATAACGACAAAAAGCAGTGTATCTTAAACGAGGGTACCGGCCACTGCACAGCAAACCAAAACGTCAACGTTGGCCTGATCTACGGCGACTACTTCTTTATGGAGGCGCTCAGCCGTCTGCTCGGCAACGACGACATTTTCTGGTACGAACCGTAACAATGATAAAAAAGCACCGGGCATTTTGCCCGGTGCTTCAGACTGCCCCCAAAGTCGGTTTTCAGCAAGATATTGCTTTGAATTGATAGCCCTACGCCCAAAGATCCGCCGCCGGTCTCGGCTCTCGCCTCGGTCAGCGATGGACGATTGCCACCGGC
>URTH01000245.1 GCA_900550775.1 uncultured Eubacteriales bacterium
TTTTTTATTTTAATATGTTCTTTATGACTATTTTGCAATTTTTTGTCTAATAAATTAGAATTTAATTTCCATATTTTGACAATGTTTTTCTCCCCCAAAAAGTATAATAAGAAAAAAGGGGGTAGGGACATGGCTGTCACGGTCTATGCAGACGTTTTGTTTGCACTAAATTATCTGATTGATTTCATCTTGCTGATTGTAACCGTGCAATTTTCCAGAGCAATGACACGTCCGCTGCGTATTAGCGTTGCGGCCGCTTTGCTTGCGCTCTATGGTACCTTGGTATTTATCCCCTCGCTTAAAATGTTATATTCTGTCCTTGGCAGAATCGCCGTTGGTGTACTGGCAATTTATTTGCTTCGCCTGCCCGGCGGTCTGCGCGGAATGATAAAAGGCATGGTTATTTTTTTTATGGCGTCCTTTGTATGCGGCGGTGCGGTTTTCGCCCTGGTCATGGGAAGCCGCCTTGGGCAGATGCTGCACGCTGTCTCGGTCAATGGGAGCATCTATATTCCGGTGTCTTTGGGGACATTGATTCCTGCAATCATTCTCGCCTACGTCAGTTTAATGGTGTTTCGGCGTATCACCGTGCGAAACTTCAGCCGTGATCAAATCTTAGTTCCCTTTGCACTTTCTGTTAATGGATATACGGTATCGTTTACCGCGCTTTTGGACACGGGATGCGAATTAACCGCACCGCTGAGCGGTGAAGGTGTGTTGCTGCTGAGCCGTGAGCTTTTTTGGGGGATTTCCATTTTGCAGACATTTGATTTAACCATGCACACGGCCGGCGGTGTTTCTAAAATTGCCGCATTCTATCCGGAGGAAATCCGATGCCTGTCCGAGGAATATGAATTGGCCGAGACGCCGCTGATTGGAATTTGCAAACAGCGTTTTGCGGCGGATGATCTGTATCAGGGCGTTTTTCATCCAAAAATTTTACAAAGCGCAAAGGTAACGCAGCCAGGTCACCCAACCCTAACCGCCAAAACAACCGTCTAGAAACCGAGAGACGCATCAGAACAAAGACATGCAATAAAAAACGGAGGCATTTATAATGAATTGGAAATTAAAAAATTATCTTCAGCAAATTTTACAGGGCTTTACGGACAGGTGGCGCATTCCCGGACGGAAAGAGGTCTTTTATATCGGCGGCAGTGACGTGCTGCCGCCGCCGCTGGAACGCGGTGAAGAAGAGGCGCTGCTGCTTTGCCTGACCGATCCCGAACGCCGCCACGAGGCGCGTCAGACATTGATCGAACACAATCTGCGTCTTGTGGTCTATATTGCAAAAAAGTTTGAAAACACAGGGATTGGCGTGGAGGATTTGATTTCCATCGGTGCAATTGGTCTGATTAAGGCCATCAACACCTTCAAACCGGACAAAAAGATTAAGCTTGCAACCTATGCCTCGCGCTGCATTGAAAACGAAATTCTGATGTATCTGCGCAAAAACAACGGAATGAAAACCGAGATCTCCATTGACGAACCGCTCAACGTGGATTGGGACGGCAACGAACTGCTTTTGTCCGACATATTGGGCACCGACGAGGACATGATCCAGCGCGGTCTGGACGAACAGGTTGACCGTCAGCTTTTGCATCTTGCCATGGAAAAGCTCTCCGACCGGGAACGCAAAATTATGGAGCTGCGCTTTGGCATCAACCGCGGCGGCCGTGAAAAAACGCAAAAGGAGGTTGCGGATCTTTTGGGGATTTCACAGTCTTACATATCCCGTCTGGAAAAGAGAATTATTCTTCGGCTGCGCCGTGATATCAGCAAGATGATAAATAGCTAGCACACGGGAGACAAAACCGATATGCCCTGTGATTAAAAAATCACAATCTTTTTGCAATGTTGTCCTTGCAAGGTGACAGCCGAAAGGGAGCAATCCGAAACCCGATTTTGGGAGGCGGATTTCACCTTTGCTGCGTTTAATGCTTGTTAAGGTCTAGCAAGGCAGCGTTTCCTCCGGCATTTTACGGATTTTAACGCCGAGGGAGGAAAGCTTATCGACAAAATTTTCATAGCCGCGTTCCATATGCTCAATATCATGAATCACGGTATCGCCCTGGGCGGCCAGTGCGGCAATCACCAGGGAAGCCCCGGCGCGAAGGTCGGTCGCCTTGACCTGGGCGCCGCTCAGGCGTTTTGCGCCGTCAATGACTGCGGTGCGGCCGTCCAGCTTGATTTTTGCGCCCATGCGCAAAAGCTCCGGCACCTGCATAAATCGGTTTTCAAAAACCGTTTCCACCACCACGCCGGTGCCGTCCGCAACACTCATCAGCGCCATAAACTGCGACTGCATGTCGGTCGGAAATCCCGGATAGGGCAGCGTCTTGATGTCCACCGCCTTAAACCGTTCGCAGG
>URTH01000246.1 GCA_900550775.1 uncultured Eubacteriales bacterium
GAGCTGGACGGCGTGCGGTATTACAACGACTCCATCGGCACCAGTCCCACCCGGACCCAGGCCTGTCTGCACTCCTTCGAGCAGAAGCTGGTTCTGATTGCCGGCGGCTATGATAAAAAAATCCCGTTTGACGATTTCGGCGCCGTGGTGAACGATCATGTGAAGGAACTGGTTTTGGTCGGCGTAACCGCGCAGAAGATTCAGGACGCGGTGGAAAAGGCGGATAACTTTAAGGGCCTTGCGATTCATCGCTGTGACGATTTTAAAGCCGCGGTATGCAAGGCAAAGGAAATCGCAAAGGAAGGCGATATCGTGATTTTGTCACCGGCCTGTGCCAGCTTTGATCTCTTCCCGAATTTTGAGGTGCGCGGCAATACCTTTAAAGAGATCGTCAACGCATTTTAGGATCAATGATTCGCGCATAGGTGCATGTTTGACTTATCAAAAAACATGTGATACAATGAGAAAAACGATTTGTACGCAAAAAGGAATGAGAATATGAAAATTATTTATAGCAGCGGTAAAGTAGAAGAATGCCCCAAGGACGAGGAACTGCACGTACTTCGTCATTCGGCGGCGCATATTATGGCACAGGCAATCAAGCATCTGTACCCGGATGCGCATTTTGCCTACGGACCGGCGACCGATACGGGGTTTTATTATGATGTTGACCTCGGCGATGCCAAGC
This sequence comes from uncultured Eubacteriales bacterium, assembly GCA_900550775.1. Classification (GTDB taxonomy): domain Bacteria; phylum Bacillota; class Clostridia; order Monoglobales; family Monoglobaceae; genus Ructibacterium. The sequence continues at coordinate 689 of URTH01000246.1, forward strand.
TCAGCGAGGAGGATTTGCAGGCCATTGAGACGGAAATGAAGAAAATTGTCAAAGAGAATATCCCGTTTCGTCCCTATATCCTCTCCCGTGAGGACGCGGTCAAAAAGATGGAGGCTGCCGGTGAAAAGTATAAGGCGGAACATATCGGCGATCTGCCGGAGGATGCGGAAATCAGCTTTTTTGAGCAGGGCGATTATACCGATATGTGTACCGGGCCGCACCTTTGCTATACCAAGGGCTTAAAGGCGTTTAAAATCATGGGTCAGTCCGGCGCCTACTGGAAGAATGATAACAAAAATAAGATGCTGACCAGAATCAAGGGTATCGCCTTTAAAAACCAGGCCGATTTAGAAGCCTACCTTATGATGCTGGAAGAGGCCGAAAAGCGGGATCACCGTAAAATTGGTAAGGAAATGGGTCTTTTTATGTTCCGCGACGAGGCACCGGGTTTCCCGTTCTTTTTGCCAAAGGGCATGACGCTGAAAAATACCCTGATTGACTATTGGCGCAGTCTGCACCTTCAAAACGGCTATGTGGAGGTTTCCACGCCGATGATTATGAACCGCAAGCTGTGGGAGACAAGCGGACACTGGGATCACTATAAGGACAACATGTACGCAACCGTGATTGACGAGGACACGTACTGCATCAAGCCGATGAACTGTCCCGGCGGCGTGATGGTCTATCAGAACAGACCGCACAGCTACCGCGAACTGCCGATGCGGATCGGCGAGCTTGGACTGGTACACCGGCATGAGATGCGCGGTGCGCTGCACGGCCTGTTTCGGGTACGGTGCTTCACCCAGGACGATGCGCATATCTTTATGCGCCGCGACCAGATCACGGACGAGATCATGGGCGTTGTCCACCTGATCAACGAGGTGTACCATAAGTTCGGATTCCGCTATTCGATTGAGCTTTCCACCAGACCGGAGGACAGCATGGGCAGCGACGCGGATTGGGAGCAGGCAACCCAAGGTCTTGTACAGGCACTGGAAAAGCTGAACCTGCCGTATAGCATCAACGAGGGCGACGGCGCCTTCTACGGCCCGAAGATCGACTTCCACCTGGAGGATTCGCTGGGACGTACCTGGCAGTGCGGAACCATTCAGCTTGATTTCCAGATGCCGCTGAACTTTGCACTCGAATATGTGGACGAACACGGCGAAAAGCAGCGTCCGATCATGATCCACCGCGTATGCTTTGGCTCGATTGAGCGGTTTATCGGCATTTTGACAGAGCATTATGCCGGAAAGTTCCCGACATGGCTCTCGCCGGTACAGGCGAAGGTGCTTTTGGTATCGGAAAAGAGCTTAGAGTACGGGCGTGAGGTTTATGATGCACTGAAAAAGGCCGGAATCCGCTGCGAAATGGACGAGCGGAACGAAAAAATCGGTTATATGATCCGTGAGGCGCAGTATGTGGAGCGAATCCCGTATATGCTGATTATCGGCCAAAAGGAGATCGAAAATCATACGGTTTCGGTGCGCTGCCGCGACACCAACCAAACCGAGACCATGACGCTGGAGGATTTCCTCTCCAAAATGCAGAAGGAAATCGCCGAACGTCTGTAAAGCGAAAAAGAAAGGATTGCAGCGCGAAAGCGCTGCAATCCTCAGACTATCGAAAAAG
>URTH01000247.1 GCA_900550775.1 uncultured Eubacteriales bacterium
TTCAGCTTCTATCTGGACGATCAACTGGTGGCGGAAAACGTAAGATGCTTCCCCGACGGCAAGCCGGGGGTCATGCCGCTGGGCTTTACGACCTATATCAATAAGAAGGCGGTTGGCACGGCAGAAAATGTGCAGTCGATCTATTTGGATAACATCCGTTACCGCACCCTCCCTATGGAGGAGAGAAGCTATACGGTAAAGCGGACGGCGTTTGATGTGGATTTCGATACCAAAACCTTTCAACCGTATACTGATAAAAACAAGGATGCAATTAATAAAAAAGGCGATTCGACGATAGCTGTGTCGAATGTGGACGCCGCAAGTCACGGCAACGTTTTCAGGCTGTCCGCGGCACAGAATAATAAACTGGTCGATGCCTTTGTACGGCCAAGCGTTGGGGTGCTGACCGGAGATTACAGTGATATATGGGGCAATAAAAGGATTAGCGATCCGGAGAAGCTTGCCGAAATGTCTAAGGTGCACGTGAGCATGGATCTCTGCTTTAACAAGTATGCCACGGGTACGCTCCTGTATCTGTATGTGACGAAGTCCGGCGACCCAATCAGAGACATAGGGAATTTGGCGACATTTCGTAACGATGGGCGTATCATCTTTAACACCGTCAACAAGAATACGCCGAGTCAGATCGTTTGCTATGCCCCCAATCAGTGGTACACCTTTGATTTGTATTTTGATTTGACTTCTAATACCTATACCGCAAAAATCAACGGTGATACTGTGGTAGAAAATATAGCTATGCCAAATGATCCAAACACTGTGTTGTATCTCGGAAGCATCTACTTCGCTTTTGCGGGGTGGGGATGCGAACTTGATGGCTCGGTGGATATCGATAACTATAAAATCGATATGGTTGAAAGCACGGCAACGCCCAGGCTGAACCGTGTGCAGTTTAAAGAGGACGGCTCTTATCTGGCTTATGCGGCGGATACGAGTGCGGACATGATTTATGCCCGGTATAACAATGATGGAAAAGTTCTTGAAAATTGCGAAATCAGTCAGGGCAGCACAGGCGATCTGCGCATCATGGAGATTGACGGCGGCGAGGGCGCCAAAGAGCGGTTATTCTGGTGGCAGAGCGATACGCTAACGCCCGTAGACGGTCTCCCGTCACTGCCTGCACTGCCGTCTAGGTAAACGGGAAGGGTTTGCCGCCCTTTGCGGTGAAAAATTGAGGTGTCGGTTTGCGATAAGACGAGAGGACAGAATATGCGAAAGAAACGGAAAAATTTTATCAAACCGGCCGCCTGTGCGGTTTTGGGAATTGCCCTGTGCGGCAGTTTGGCATCGGCAGAGGAGGTGTTCAGCGTTAACGGCGTCAACGGGTACACCCGGCTGATCGCCGAGACGGACTTTGAGGGGCTGCCTGAAAATCAGCCCCTCCCTGTCGGCAAGAACGGAATCGGAATTTTTGATTATGGGGACGAGACGTCTGCCGGGCAGCATGCCGCACGGGCCGTTTGCGGCCCGACGGATGCCATCGGTTCGCAGAATCACCATATGGTGGCAGAGCTTCCGGCCATTTCCGATGGGGAGAGCGAAAATGTTCTTGGGCTGCGTTATGCCGTGATTGACCCGGACTATGATCCGTCACAAAATCCGTCCGAGGATCTCCGCCGAAAATTTTTGGAGGTAAAGCTGGAGGAGGATATTCTCTGGTCGTCCGCTGCCGTATCCGGAGATGTAGGCTTTGCGGACTATGACTGTGAGAACGTGCAGGGGCACGGCCGGCGGCCGTTCGTTTCCCTGGTTCATTTTGCAAATGGGAGGATTACCTTGCCGAATGCACCGGGAAAGAGCGTTTCCTTTGCGGCAAACCGCTGGTACCATCTGACCTTTTATCTGGATTTTATCGGCGGTACCTATACCGCCTATCTCGGCGAGAGCTGTATCGGAGAATCTGTTCCCTTTTACAGCGACGGTCAAACCGGGATCATGGCGCTGTCGCTGATGACCCGGCTGAATCCGCAGAATATCTCCGGCAGTGCGGAGCGGCTGTACATCGACAACATCCGATATCATGCGGCGCCGATGACCGCCAGGGCATTTGTCACCGAAAGAATTGTGGCAGAAAACGACTTTTCGGAAGGGATGCCGACAAGCAACAACGTCACACTTGGCAGCTTTGCCGCAAAGGGAAAGGCCATATGGAAAGGGGCAAGAGTGGATCCCGAAACACACGGCGGTGTGATTCGCCTTTTTCGGACAGATGCGGCAGGAGAGGTTACTGACGGGTTCTTTCGTGCAAACTACTGTAACATGGTGGGGACGGAGGATCCCGGCGGCAATCAGACGGTTAC
>URTH01000248.1 GCA_900550775.1 uncultured Eubacteriales bacterium
ATGGATCAGCCCGTTTTGGCGGTGGATGATTTTGAGGATGTGCCGGAGTTTGAAGAAAGAGAAATCCTGGCAATGGAAAAGGACAGCATCGGGGTTTATGTTTCCGGGCATCCCCTAGATGGCTGCCGCGAGCAGGTTGCTCGGTGTGCCGGGGCGCAGATCCGCGATATCGCAGAAAATGAAAACGGCCGCTTTTTGGGCGGCATGAAGGTGAAGCTCGCCGGCATCATCACTCGTGCACGCAATCAGCTCACCAAAAAAGGGGAAATGATGCGCTATCTCGTGCTGGAGGATTTGAGCGGTTCGATGGAGGTTTTGGTTTTTCCCAGCCTTCTTCGAAAATACGATCCGCTTTTGCAGCCGGATCGGATCGTTTTGGCTGAGGGAAACCTGGATATCGGCGACGATGCGCCGCCCAAGCTGCGCTTAGAGCAGGTCTGCCTGCTTGAGGACGCGGCAAAGGAGACGAACGGAACAAAAAAGCTGTATCTAAAATTGGAAGAAAACACGCCGCAACAGATGACAGGCATCAAAGAGATTCTGCGCGGATTTCACGGGGATATCCCGGTGTATCTCTACGATGCCGCCAAAAAGGAAACCATGGCGGCGCCGAAGAGCCTTTGGATATCCGAAAACGAAACACTGTTTTTAAAGCTGCGCGCCTTGCTTGGCGAGGAAAATGTCAAAATGATTGAAAAAAGGCAATGAAATTTTTTGCCGATTTTATGTCGCTTTTGGTGATCGGGGATTTGACATCGCAGCGGAGGAATGAGTATGAAAGAAAAATTGCTGGAGATACTGGAATCAAAGAGGGGGGAATACCTTTCCGGCGAGGAGCTTGCAAAACGGCTTCAAATTTCGCGTGCCGGAATCTGGAAACAGATTCAGTCGCTTCGGGAGGACGGATACCAAATTCTGGCGGTCAGAAACCGCGGCTATTGTTTAGAAAACGATAACAACCGGCTGTCCCTGGCCGGGATGCTGCCCTATTTAAAGGATCCGCAGCGAAAAGACCGCATCACGGTGCATGCGACTGTGGATTCGACCAATCATGTATTAAAGCGGATGGCGCTGGACGGCGCAAAGGATCAGACGGTGGTGATTGCCGATGCGCAGACGGCCGGCCGCGGTCGGCTGGGCAGAAGCTTTTATTCGCCGCCCGGCGGCGGTATCTATTTTAGCCTGCTGCTGCGCCCGACGGTGCCGACCGATCGGGTTGTGGCAATCACGGCGGCCGCGTCGGTTGCCGCCGCACGCGCGGTTTTCGCGGTGACGGGACGGTACCCCGATATTAAATGGGTCAATGATCTGTACCTGGACGGCAAGAAAATCTGCGGCATTTTGACCGAGGCAATCAGCAACTTTGAGACGGGTACGGTGAACGCGATCGTGGTGGGAATCGGCATCAATTGCCACACGGCGTTCCCGGAGGAGCTGAAAGAAATCGCCGGGAATCTGGACAGCGGACACGCGCTGCCGAATCTGCGCAACCACCTGGCAGCGGAACTTGTCAATCAAACCGCGGATTTGGAGCAGCTGCTGCAAGACCGCAGCTATCTGCCGGAATACCGCGCACATTCGATGGTGCTCTCAAAGCCCGTAACGATCCCTCAGGAGCCGGGAAGCCGTTATATCGCAGAGCAGATCGGCGAGAACGGCGAACTGATTTTGCGCAGCGCATCGGGCGAGGAGCGTGTTTTGCGCAGCGGCGAAATCAGTCTCAGACTGATTGAGAATTTTGAGGTTGACAAACCCGAACAGCCGTGATACCATGAAAGAAAGAGACGTATGAAAGGAGCGATATGTTATGATCGTACCATGGATTAAGGACAGGACGCGGATGTGCCCCTGTCAAAAAAACAGAGAATCCGCAGCAGTGTGGAAGATATTTAGCCTGATTGGCATGGTGTTCTCGGTAGCATTTGCGATTCTTGCGCTGATATTAAAGAGAAAGAACGATGTCTATATGAAGGCGCTGATTGATTTGAGCGATCAGCTCCCGGAGGAAGAGGACGATACCGATAGCCGCAGCGAGTGGCAAAGCGCGCATGCGCCTGCCAATCAGAGGACAGTGGAGGAGAGACTGTCCGAGCAGCGTCTGCATGAGGAGTAGCGCAGGCATCGTTTGACAGAGAAAGAGGGGAACCTTGATGAAAGAGAAACAAAGCGTATGGCTTGCGTGCAAGCATTGCGGTGCAATCAGCCGGGAGGAGAGAACGCATTGTGCCCTTTGCGGTGCGGCGCTGCGGCAGGATATGCTGCTGCCGATGCCCCGGCCGCTGACAGACTGTGAGGCGAAGCGAATCCAAAATAG
>URTH01000249.1 GCA_900550775.1 uncultured Eubacteriales bacterium
CAAAAAAGGAATCCTTGTTGACGACAGAGCCGCCCCAGCTTCGCAGAATGTTCATATGTGCGTCCTTTGCCAGCTTTAGCAGCGGCGCATAGGTCTCTTTTGTTATGGTGCCGGTAAAGATCTCCGGGCAAACCCAGTTGCTGCCCTTGGCAAAGATCCTTCTTCCGTTCAGTTCCACAGTCATGGGCGGTATGCTCCGCGTTTTCGGAAAAGCAGAAGGCTCGTCCCACGCGCCCCCATTCATCACAAGCCGAACGCGCCGAAATCCGAGCCGTCCGTGTTTTTCATCACTGCGGCTGCTTACGCACCAGCGGTAAAGATAGGGTTCTCCCTGTTCGCTGCACCACCAGAGTCTGACGTTCTCAATTTCAAAGCAGGGATCGGCGCCGCGATATACGACCGTTCCATCCGCGTCCAAAAGTTCAATCGTTGTTTCCTCTTTGCAATCAATATGAAAGCAAACCCTTGCGGAAGTCAAGTCCTCCGACAGGGTATAAGTCACGTCACAGGCATCGATGTAGGAGCGGTCTCTGGTTTCAAGGTAAGTATCGTTCCAGATTCCGGACACCAAAAGGCGCGGATGCCAATCCCACCCATAGCCGACTGCCGGCTTACAGGACTGATCTGCCTGTTCTCTGCACTCGTCTGCCCCCGCCCGTTTGGGATGCGGTGCGATCGAAACGGTCAGCAGATTCCCGTTTTCCAGTTCATCGGTAATATCGACAGAGACCCTGCTGAACATTCCGATGTGGTGCAGCAGTTTTTTCCCATTGAGACAAATATCACATTCATACTCAATCCCCTCGGACACGAAAAACACACGTTCGCCCTCGGCTTTTTCATAAACCAGCTCCGTTTGATAGCGCCATTCACAGTCCTCCAACGTCCGGAACTTTTCCGCATGATCCCCGTAATTGACATCGCCGAACTGCCGATACTTTGCATAGTCAAGCTGAATATTGCCCGGAACCGATGCCGGGAAAAAAGGGGATAATTCTCCATCGCGCACGCAGGCGCCCATCCATGTTTGCAAAAAACGCAAAACGAAATCCCTCCCAACAAAATACATTTTTTCGAGAAATTATTGTATCATATCCGGAAATCACTGTCAACAAAAAGGCTCCATTTCCACAAAAAATAGTTCCCTCCGCACACAAAAAAGAGCCGGCAAATGGGGGGAGACGCCGACTCTTTCAAAAAGGAGATGGTTACAAAATGGGATTGGTTATTTTATTCCGCTTCGCTGTCGATCTGAATTGTCTTGGCTACCGTCTGTGCAGGAATGCTCATGGTAACAACTTCACTGTGGGTGCCGGAGATTTCCATGCCCACTTCAAGATCGTCCAGCCTGTAGATGCGTTTGTTTCTTGCGTGGTAGATTCTCGTATCGTTGCTTACGATCAAACACAGAGAATCCGCCGATCGCGGATCGCCGATGGTTACCCTGTCACCATCAATCTCGGTAATCTTTCCGGCATAAGTGAGCGCTGCGTTCTCGTCCGCTGCATCGGCAGGAAGATTTTCAAGAATAATCTTCACTGCCGTTGTCTGCGGGGGAATACTTGCTGTCATCTCTGCCGCATATTCTACGCCCAGCATCATACCCGGTTTAATATCAGAAATCGACGCCGCTTTTCCGTTGGCCTCAATCACCGTATTATCCGCAATATGCACAACAACCTCACCGAGGTAGCTGTCAAGCACCGTCAGCGATCCGTCCTCGTTGACCGCAGATACCGAAACAATGCTGGGATCGACAATTTTGTAGGTACCGTCCTCGTTTTCACTATAATAGCCGCCTAAAATTTCAGTCACAAAATTGAGCGGAACATATGTGGTGCAGTCATCCTTTAAAACCGGTGCCGATCCCAGCGGCTGTGCGGCGCGGCGGCTCAGTGCATATGCGTCCTCGCCGATTGCAATCCGAATATAAACGGCGCCCTTGGTTAAGGTGATGGACTGATCGTCCTCTTTCCAGGTCACGGTATACCCAAACTCTTCCGCAACGGCGCGCAGCGGAATCATCGAAACACCGTTTAACGTCTCCGCCGAAACACCGTCTGCAACCGCACCGTTCAGCTCCGGCTGCGTCTGCACATCGGCCTCGGTCTGCGGCTTAACAATCACGGGGTTTGCGTCAATGGCTGCCTCATCGGCAAACACAGCACCGCCGGTCAGCAGGCTGAGCGCCATGGTTGAAATCAATAATTTTTGCGTTGTCTTTTTCATGTTTTTATCCTCCTTATAAAATTGGGGCGGTTCTTCCCTTTAACCTGACAGTAGTAATCAGGTTATCCTGTTAC
>URTH01000250.1 GCA_900550775.1 uncultured Eubacteriales bacterium
ACGTTTCATCCACACCGGCCGCAATCGGATGATTGGGCTTAATCGTCCAAATCCGCTCCCGTGCGCCGTCACGCCATTTGAGCGAGCACGTCGTACCCATCAGGCGTTTAAAGATTTTAGAAAAATGTGCGGAGTGCAAAAGGAACAAGCCCATGCCGCCAAGAACATGTCTTTGCACCATATCAACGACATCGTCCGGCACTCTGTCATGCGCCATGTGTCCCCACCAGATCAAAACATCCGTATCGTCCAGGATTTCTTCCGTGATACCGCAGTGTTCATCATCCAGCGTTGCCGTTCTGACCTCAACGGTGTCACTCTTTAAAATACCGGCAATAAACTGATGCAGGCCGCCCGGATACAGCTCCGTCACCCGCGCATCCGTCTTTTCGTGCTGGTTTTCATTCCATACCAAAACTTTCATAACAATACTCCTCACCCGGCAAAACGCCGCGCTTTGTTCCTTTTAGATTTCCGGAATTTCAATTTCAATCTCACGGCCGCACGCACTGGACTTCACAATGCCGTCTAAGATTGCCTGGTTGTAGATAATCTGGCTGGTCGGAACCGGTGCGGTGCCGCCCTCTTTGATTGCGTCTAAGAAGGAACGGATTTTGTCATAGAAAAGACCTTTTTCCGGTGCCATTAAGATCGGGATTTCCGTCTCAACCTGCTCGCCGGCTACTTCGTGATAGATCTTCATCGGGCCGCCGACCGTGCCGTTCCAGCACTCGGTAGACGGAATCCGCAGACCGCCCTCGGTACCTAGGATAATGGTATCTCCCGGCGTATCAAGATTCATGGCCCATGCGATACGGAAGTCTAAGATAATATCCCCTTCCAGACGGATAAATGCAGCAGCAAAATCGTCAACGCCGAATGCCTTTGCATATTCCGGATGAGTGGGATAGTAGTCCGGACGGGTACCGAAGTAAGCGGATTTATAACCCGATACGGTAAGGGGCTTCGGATAGCCGATTGCGTTCAGCACCATATCCAGAGAATAACATCCGATGTCACCCAATGCGCCGATACCGCCGGTCTTGGGGTCGATAAACGAGGTGCCGAACGGTGTCGGGATACCTCTGCGGCGGCCGCCGCCGGTCTGAATGTAATAGATCTTGCCGAGCTCGCCGGACTGCACGATCTTTTTGATCATCTGCATGTTGGGGTCAAGTCTCGGCTGGAATCCGATGGACAAAATCTTGCCGCTCTCTTTTTCTGCCTTGCAGATCTCAGCAGCTTCTTCGATCGTTACGCACATCGGCTTTTCAAGCAGAACGTGAACGCCCTTTTTCAGTGCATAAATGGCACACTCCGCGTGGGTCATATTGTATGTACAAATGCTGACCGCGTCAAGATCCTCGGCATCCAGCATGGATTTATGATCCGGGTAGCACTTTACGCCCTCAACGTCCCACTTTTTGAAGAAGGCTTCTGCCTTGCCGGGCACCAAATCCGCACCGGCCACAATCTCAACGTCCGGCATCCGCTTATACTCCACGATATGTGCGTCTGCGATCCAGCCGGTACCGATGATACCAACCTTCAGCTTTTTGCTGGTATCAATGGTTTTTACTTCCTGATTTTCTTTGAACTGATCCAAAATGTTCTCTGCCATGTTTTCTGCTCCTTTGCTTTTTATTTTTTATATAAAATGCTTTTTTTACTTTCCATGCCCAGTGTAGCATAGGCGCTTTGAAAATGCTACAAAATTTTTGCAAAAAAATATCAATTATTTGCGCTTTTTTCTTTTTACCCCCATCCGCCCACCGCGCCGGAGCGGATCAAATCCGTCGGGAGTTTCCCCTGCATCGCGCCCAAACGGAGTTTGTATTGACATTTTTTTTCGTTTCGTATATAATAGGGAAAGTATCGGAATTGGGGTGGGAGACTATGCTGGATTTCGCTTCCGTTTGTGCAAGCGGCGAAAAACAGGAAAATCACGATCATCTTGGCATATTAGAAGAATCTTACTGCGCTTGCTTTGCGGTCTCGGACGGCAAAGCCTTGCCGCATATTGCAGAGCTTGCCGTCAGCACGGTTCTGGCCGATTTTAAAGAACAGTCGGAGATCACCACCGCCACCATGCCGCGCTTTTTGGAACATGCACAAAAAGAACTGGAATCGTATCAGCTTCAATGCGCCATTCCCGGCGGCGCAGCGGCGGCCGTTCTGCTTACCGACGGTGAGCTGGCGGTCTTTCGGCAGCACCGGCTTACCGGCCGTTTCGCAGCGTGCCACTTCCTTGCCGTCGGCATCCCGGAGGATATGGCAGAGGCGGTA
>URTH01000251.1 GCA_900550775.1 uncultured Eubacteriales bacterium
CCGCCGTGGCGCGCGAGAGCCGCGGCCGTCGCCGGTACACATACCGGGAAACGTTCCGGGCAACGATAAGTGGGAAAGGAATACTTACACAAGATGAAGAACATAAAGCTCCTCAATAAGATCGCGAAGTGCGGCACCGATATTTTTGACGAAAGCTATACCGTATCCGACGTCTGCGAGAAGCCGGACGCGATAATGGTCCGCTCTGCGGTCATGCACGACATGGAGTTCGGTCCGGAACTCAAGGCAATCGCCAGAGCCGGCGCCGGCGTCAACAATATTCCGATTGACAAGTGTACCGAAAAGGGCATCGTGGTATTTAACACGCCGGGTGCAAATGCCAATGCGGTGAAAGAACTGGTTTTGGCAGCGCTGCTGCTCTCTTCCAGAAAGATTGTACAGGGAATCGAGTGGACCAAGACGCTGATCGGCGAGGGTGATGCGATTTCCGGCCTGGTGGAAAAGGGCAAGTCCAATTTTGTCGGCCCGGAAATTGAAGGAAAAACGCTGGGCGTTGTCGGCCTGGGTGCAATCGGTGTCCGCGTTGCCAACGCGGCGCATCACCTTGGAATGGACGTCATCGGCTTTGACCCGTATCTGTCGGTTGACGCGGCTTGGCATCTGACCCGTTTTGCCCATAAGGCCAACGATCTGCAGACGCTGCTGGAAAAGGCTGACTATATCACCATCCATGTTCCGGCAACCCCGGAAACCAAGGGCATGTTTAACTCCGAGGCGTTTGTTTCCATGAAGAACGGCGCGCGGCTGCTGAACTTCTCACGCGGGACGCTGGTGGACGAGGAAGATGTCATTGCTGCGCTTGCGAGCGGCAAGCTTTCCTGCTATATTACCGACTTTGCGAGTGAGGCACTGCTCAAGCAGGAAAACGTGATCGCAATGCCACATCTTGGCGCATCGACCCCGGAGAGTGAGGAAAACTGTGCCATGATGGCAGCCAAGGAGCTGAAAGACTTTTTGGAAAACGGCAACATCACAAACAGCGTGAACTTCCCGGCCTGCGACATGGGCAAGGCAATGGGGACCAGAATCACGGTGCTGCATAAAAATATCCCGAATATGCTGAAGCAGTTTACCGATGCGCTGGCAAGCAAGGGTGTTAACATTGAAAACATGCTCAATAAGAGCAAGGGTGATAACGCGTATACCATGATTGACATTGCCGGCAACTGTGAGGCGGCGGTACTCGCCGAGATGGAAGCAATTGACGGCGTGATTAAGGTGACCGTTCTCTAAAATCGGCAGAACAAAGCGGTTTTATAAAAGCGAAAAGCAGGAAACCAGATGGTTGCGCATATCGATGATATGTGAGGAAAGTCCGGGCTCCATAGGACAGGGTGCAAGCTAACGGCTTGTGGAGGCGACTCTAAGGAAAGTGCAACAGAAAATAACCGCCTGCCATCGGCAGGTAAGGGTGAAAAGGCGAGGTAAGCGCTCACCCGGCGCTATGGTGACATAGCGCCGGTGTAAACCCCACCCGGAGCAACGCCTGAATGGGAGGCTAAGCCGGTCCGGCATCTCCCGAAACGGCGGCTTGAGGCGTGCGGTGACGTGCGTCCCAGATAGATGACCATCCACGACAGAACCCGGCTTACGGTTTGCTGCAATCAAAAAAAGGACGGCTTTGCCGTCTTTTTTCGTTGGAGGAAGATGCGATGCTTAAAAAGATAAATCGGTCGGATTATGATAAGGTTTATACGCTGCTTGCGGATAGCTTTCCGAGAGAGGAGCGGCGCAGCCGCGAAGGACAGGAACGGCTTTTAGACAATCCGAGATATCAAATCTATGTGCCGGGCAAGGATGCGGACGGTACGGTTTCCGGTTTTGCTGCCGTTTGGGATTTTGAGACATTTCGTTATTTAGAGCATTTTGCGGTAGACCCTGCCCTGCGCGGCGGTGGCATCGGTTCGGATATGCTGAAGGATTTGACCGAGCGTGGGAAAAGGCGGATTTGCCTGGAGGTAGAGCCGCCCGATACCGCGATGGCAAAGCGCCGCATCGCTTTTTATGAGAGAAACGGATTTTTCTTAAATCCGTATGCGTATATGCAGCCGTCTTTGGGCGAGGGGCGCCCCGCGATTCCGCTTTTGATTATGACATCGGGCAGCATGGCGAAGGAGGCGGCATTTTGTGAGATGCGCGATCTGCTTTATCGGCATGTATATCAGGTAAAGCCGTAAAAAAACCACCGGTCATTGACCGGTGGTTTTTGC
>URTH01000252.1 GCA_900550775.1 uncultured Eubacteriales bacterium
GGGCAATTGATTCAAAGCAATATCTTGCTGAAAACCGACTTTTTCGACAGTCTGACGGATGTACCGACACGCCGCATCCGTTTTACTTTGCAACCGTCTCCCTCTTTCCGTCCCGACCGCGGCGCAAATCAAAAAATTCTTTCCCTGCGCGGTAGCCGTTTTCAAACAGTGCCGCGCCTTCTTCTTTGGTAATTTCAAAATCCGTGGCGCTGATTTCCCTTTCCTGATCCTTTTGACGGATTTTGGTCGATATCCAGATGCTTTGCCGATCATCGGCGTCGCCCGACCTTGCGGCGTGGTTGTCATAGCCGTCCAGAGTCGCCGCGACCACCGCTCTTGCGTAGATGGCAAAATTGGCGTTGGTGCGGCACTCCGGGCATTGCCGCTCTTTCGGTGAATAAAACCGGTAACCAAAGGTCGGCATTTTTTGCGCACGCTCCTCCGGATCCAGCAGCCAAATCGGATAATTGCTGACCACGCCGCCGTCCACCAGATAGTGCAGCCGCCCGTCTGCGTCTCTGAGCGGATACGGCGCATAAAAAAACGGAATACTCATACTCATCCGCACCGCCTTTGCAATCGGATAGGACATGGGGTTTAAGCCAAACAACGCAAAATCCTGCGGCAGAATCAAAAGCCGGCGGGTCAGCAAATCCGTTGCCGTCAGCTGCAGGCAGCAGAACGGCTCCTTACCGTCACTTGGCAGATCGCCGAATGTTTTTATCTTCTTTCTCAGCAGCAGCTCCGCCATCCATGCCTCAAAATAATCGGCGCGGTAGATGCCGAAACGGTATAATAATAAAGCCGCCTTGCCGGGCATTCCCAGCCGGCTCAGCCAGCTTCCCTGTTTCATCTTCCGATAGTCGGTGTCCTGCATGACGCGGTGCAGTTCTTTGGTCGAATATCCGGCGGCAAGCAGCGCCGCGACAATCGCCCCGGCCGAGGAACCTGCAACATTTTTAAAGCAGTAACCTGCCTCCTCGGTTGCAAGCACCGCCCCGACATGGCCGATGCCGCGCACACCGCCGCCGGCGAAAACACCCTGACACGATTTACGCATAGCACTCCCTCCCTCTCCATACACTATATGCACTGAGAGTAAAAATTAGGCAAAAAAGAAACGCCAAAGGGCAGCATTTAAAAACACAAAACAAGGCGGCTTTTGCAGAATGCAAAAGCCGCCTTATCTGTGCGAAACATCGTCCTATGAGGCCGAAAGACTTATTCTTCCTCCGGCATTTCCCAGGTATGATATACATTCTGGACGTCATCGTTTTCTTCCAGCATGTCCACCAGACGCTCCATCTTCTTCACTGCCTCTTCATCGTCTAAAACGGTGGTGGTCTGCGGAACATAGTTGATTTCCGCCTGTACGAACTGATACCCGGCTTTCTCCAGCGCCTCGCGCACGGTACTGAAGTTATCCACCGAGGTCATGATTTCAAAGCAGTCGTCCTCCACATTAAAGTCGTCTGCACCGGCCTCCAACGCGTCCATCATCAGCGTGTCCTCGTCAATCTCCGGCGTTTTTTCAATTACGATCACGCCCTTGCGGTCAAACATAAAGCTGACGCAGCCGTTTTGTCCCAGGTTACCGCCGTTTTTGTCAAAATAATGGCGAAGATCGCCGGCGGTACGGTTCTTGTTATCGGTCAGCGTCTCGACGATGACGGCGATACCGCTTGGGCCGTAGCCCTCGTAAACCATCTCAAAATATTCACTGGTGCTGCCCTCACCGGAAGCCTTTTTGATACTGCGCTGAATCGTATCGTTCGGCATGTTGTTTGCCTTTGCCTTTGCAATGACGTCACGCAGCTTTGAGTTGGAATCCGGATCCGGTCCGCCCTCTTTCACCGCAACCATAATCTCACGCCCAAGCTTGGTAAAGATTTTACCGCGCTTTGCGTCAATAGCTCCTTTTTTTCTTTTGATGGTTGCCCATTTGGAATGTCCTGACATACTAAAAATCCTCCTAAAACAAATCTTATCCTTACTTGTAACTTGGCCGAAAGGTGCCGAAATATTGGTTTTTCAACCAAACTTTGACGGCTCACTGATGGCTTGGCCGTAAAATCAGGAGGGGATATCCCCTCCTGAGAATGTACCCAACGTCTTTTCTATTTTTGCGGTTCATCCTTTGCCGCAAGCTCCCGGATGCCGGTATCCAATCCGGCAAGCCCCTGGA
>URTH01000253.1 GCA_900550775.1 uncultured Eubacteriales bacterium
AAAATCACACAGGACAATACGCTGATCAAGGTAACCCAAAGCGCACGCAGACCAAAAACCAGACATCCGGCAAGCAGAGACGGCAACAGAGCAATCACAACATGAAGCATAATCCCGGAAACGGTCTCCTTGCCTGCAATATGCGGCGCGTGGGACACCATCAATTTTTCTTCCATATCATTTCCCTCCCTGCTTTGTCTGCAATGCACGCATCTTACCCTTTGCAACCTTGATCTGCTGCACCTGATGCCGTTTTGACGGACAGACAAAGGCACAGCTGCCGCATTCGATACAGTCAAAAATATGCAGCTTATCCAAGGCGTCATAATCATTGAGGCGCGCTTTTAAATCCAGTAAATTCGGCTGCAGCTGCATGGGACAGACATAAACGCACTTTGCACAGCGGATACATGCGCTCTCCTTTGCAAGGCGCGCCGCCTTTTCACCCAGCGCCAGGATTCCCGAACTTCCCTTAATCACCGGAACGTCCGGATCGGGAACCGCGGTTCCCATCATGGGGCCGCCCATTAAAATTTTTCGCGGTGTCTCCGTGGTGCCGCCGGACTGCGCAATCACGTAAGAAAACGGCGTACCGATACGAACGCGGTAGTTCATCGGATGCTTCAGCGCGTCACCGCCCAGAGTAACAATCCGCTGCACAAGCGGCATTTTCATGGTGACGGCACGCATCACGGACGCGGCGGTATCGATATTTAAAACGATACACCCCGACTGCCACGGCAGCTGCCCAGGCTTTACCTTGCGGCCGGAGACCGCGTCAATCAGCTGCTTTTCCGCACCCTGCGGATATTTGGTCTTGAGCGGCACAATATGAATTTTAAGGCTTTGATACTTTGCGGCCGCCTCTTTCATTCTCTCAATTGCCGCCGGTTTGTTATCCTCAATACCGACATAGCCGCATTGCAGCCCAAAAATCTGCAAAACAATGCAAAGGCCGTCCAAAACCTCCTCCGGGCTTTCCAGCATGACACGGTGGTCGGAGGTGAGATACGGCTCACATTCCGAACCGTTTACGATCACATATTCAATTTTGGCCTCCGCCGGCGGAGAAAGCTTGACATGGGTCGGAAAAGTCGCACCGCCCATTCCCACAATGCCGGCCTCCCGAATCCGAGCAAGGATCTCCTCTTTTGACAAATTGTGATAATCCACGGGCTGATCCAAGACAGACGGATCCATCCGATCCTCATAATCATTTTCAATCACAATGGCATCCACCATAGCGCCGTTTGGATGCAGCCGTTTTTCGATGGTTTTTACCTTGCCCGAAACCGGGGCATGCAGATTGGCGGAAACAAATCCGTCCGCCTCCGCAATCTTTTGTCCCATAAGCACACTGTCCCCGGTCTTGACGCAGGGAATGGCCGGCTTGCCGATATGCTGCGACAGCGGACAGACCAGCTCCTTCGGCGGTATCAAATCGACAATGGGTTTTTCGCAGGTGTCGGATTTATGATCGGCAGGATGTACGCCGCCGCGAAAACTTCTCATTGCTCTCCCTCCTTTTATTTTCCGTGATAAATTGCATTTGCCGCGCCATAAATTTCTTTATCCGGCATCCGCACCGATCGGAGCCACCGTTCCCGATTTAAATGTCGGATTTTCGGTTTTATTCGTAAAAAGATATAGCGAAAACTCCGATTTTAAAAGGCGGACTGCGATGATAAAACGCGCGGCAATTATAGCATAAGTATATCGTTTTCCGCTCAGTTTGTCAAGCAAAAAGATTCCCGACATTTCCTGTAAAAACGTCGGTTTTGCGGCACTTTGATTGATATTTTTTTGACAATAACCGGTCGGTTTTTCTTTGCGGAACAAAAGAAAGAAAAAACAGAAAAATACGCGTAAAAAAATGTGTCGAAACAACCAAATAAAGATGGAATTGCAGCAATTTATTGGAAGAAATTGCAGTAGATTTTAGAAAAATTATGTAGTATAATGATTTCTGTTTTGAGTATTATGTCCGGCTGAAAGAGAATCATTAAAACCCCAATTTTGGGAGGCGGATTTCCGTTTTCAGCCAGCTGAAAGAGAGAGGGAGAAATCATGGAAGTCAAATACTTGTTGGACATTGCAGTGATACTGCTCAGCACCAAGCTGCTTGGCTTGCTGACAAGACGGATTCAGATGCCGCAGGTCGTGG
>URTH01000254.1 GCA_900550775.1 uncultured Eubacteriales bacterium
TGATTCCGGCGTCCAATCGGGAAGGACTTAAAAAGTTTGACAAAATTGAAGTGAGCGCATACAGCAACATTCGTCAGGTGCTGACGGATGTCTTGTAGGGCAGCAGAAAGAGGGTAAAGAGATGTTTCAGATCGGCGATAAGGTTGCCTATCCTATGCATGGGGCCGGCATCATCGAAGGTGTGGAAGAGCGATGTATCTTGGGTGAAGCGCATCAATACTATGTTTTAAAGTTATCGATCGGCAATGTGGAGGTTTTGGTGCCGACGGCCTCCATTGACGAAATCGGCGTTCGCTATGTGGCCTCCGGGCAGGAGGCGGATGAGGCCATCCGCTGTTTTATTGAATGTGAGGATTCGCATGAGGACGGAAACTGGAACAAGCGTTATCGCGACAATATCGAAAAATTAAAGGACGGGCAGCTCTGCGAGGTGGCAAAAATTACAAAACACCTTTTGCGCAAGGAGCAGAAAAAGAGCTTGTCCAATGCGGAACGCAAAATGTTAAATTATGCAAAATCGGCCTTGGTTTCGGAGCTTGGCCTGTCCAAAAATATGGACTGTCGGCAGGTTGAGACCATGCTGATGGAACGGATATCGATCTAAGACGACTTTTGATCTTGATTCTATGCCGGTTGCAACCGGCGAAACATAGAAGATGCCTTGGTGCAAAGGGCGCAGCGGAGGGGATTTTTTGAAGAAAAAGGAAAACAGTCTCGCGTCGGCGGTCATTGTTGCCGCAGGAAACAGCAGCCGCATGAAGATGGACGGCAGCAAGCAGTTTTTGATGATATCGGGAATCCCGGTTCTGGCACGCACCCTTCTTGCATTTGATCGGGCGGCAAATATTGCTGACGTGACGCTTGTCACCAGAGAGCAGGACATGATGCTCATATGGGATATGGTCAGGGAGTACCAAATCAGAAAGGTAACATCGGTCGTCCCCGGAGGCAGTTCCAGACAGGAGTCTGTATTCATCGGGCTTTGTGAGGCAAGGGAAGAGCGCGTTTTGATCCATGACGGCGCGCGGCCTTTGATTGCGGCCGAGGAAATTGAATCCGTTGTCCGCGCGCTGGATCGTTGCCGTGCCGCCGCGCTCGGCGTTGCCGTCAAAGACACCATCAAAGAGGTCGATGAGCGCGGAACCGTGATAAGGACGGTGCCGAGAGAGCGGCTGGTGCAAATGCAGACGCCGCAGGGGTTTTATACCAAAGAGATTATCGAGGCACACAAGAGGGCGCAGCGCGAGCAAATCGCAGTGACGGACGATTGTGCGCTATTTGAGTTTTTACATATCCCGGTGCAGGTTTTGCCGGGACGGTATCAGAATATCAAGATCACCACGCCGGAGGACGTTGCCCTTACCGAGGCGCTGCTTGGCCAAAACGAAAGCAACGAAGATTGATGGGGTGAGGCAGATAAATCTATTTCCTTTGCCGAAATGCGGCGGACGGAAGCCCGGCCGGCGGAGCGTGATATCAAATAAAAACAGGAGAGATTGCGATGCGTGTTGGATTTGGATATGATGTCCATCGCCTGGTGGACGGGAGAAAGTTAGTGTTGGGCGGCGTTACCGTGCCGTACCAAAAGGGACTCTTGGGACACTCTGATGCAGACGTGCTGACCCACGCCGTGATGGACGCGCTTTTGGGCGCGGCGGCATTGGGTGATATCGGCGGATTATTCCCGGATACCGATCCTGCATTTGCCGGTGCGGACAGCATGGCGCTCCTAAAACGGGTGGAGCAGTGCCTCAAAGAGGCCGGGTTTTGCATCGGCAATATCGATGCAACGGTTGTGGCGCAGCAGCCCAAGCTTGCACCGCATATCCCTGCCATGCGTGAGCGGTTCGCGGAGGTGTTAAAGGTGCCGGTTTCCTGTATCAGTATTAAGGCAACCACGACAGAGGGACTGGGATTTCCCGGCCGCGGCGACGGAATTTCCGCCTATGCGGTCTGCATGATCGCGGAAGAAAGACCGTAATTTTTGATGCAAGCACCTTTTTTGAAAAAAAGACTTGCAAAATGTAAATATTTATGCTATACTAAAAAAGTTGTATGCGCCCGTAGCTCAGCTGGATAGAGTGTCAGACTCCGACTCTGAAGGTCGTGCGTTCGAAT
>URTH01000255.1 GCA_900550775.1 uncultured Eubacteriales bacterium
CCATTTTCCCAAATATCTTCGCTTTTCTCTCACGATTTTTCCTCCTTGTTACGAACCCGATATGGTTTGTGATTTTTCAATCACAGGGCATATCGGATTCGTCTTCCGTATGCCTCGTCCATTTGCGGCTGATGTGCGGCTGCAGGGCAGGATCCTGTGTCCGAAGATTCCGCGGCCGCCGCTCCCGTTTCCAGATCGGCCGAATCAGGATGCTTTCCCATGCAGAATCCCCGTTTTTGGGACTGATCGGCGACAGGAACGGTACCCCGTAGGTCTCGGAGGCCGCCAGAATCCCGGTACTGACAAAAAACGCACAGACGATTCCCAACAGCCCGGCCGCCGCGCCGAGAATGATATAAAAAAACTGCATCAGCGACAGGGAACGCGACAGGCTGACGGACGGGGTTGCAAAAATGCCGAGGCCGGCGATCGAGACAATAATAATCAAAAGCGGACTGACGATATTGGCCTCAACAGCGGCTTGTCCCAAAATCAGACCGCCGATGATCCCCAGGGTTGACCCGACCGGGCTTGGAACGCGCACCGACGCCTCTTTAATCAGTTCAAAGGCCAGCACCATTAAAATCAGCTCGGCAACCAGAGGAAACGGTACCGGCTCACGGCTTGCCTCAATGGCAATCAACAAATCGGTGGGCAGCAGTTCATGGTGATAGAGCAGTACCGCCACAAACAGACCCGGCAAAAACACTGCCAAAAGCATTCCCATCAAACGCACCAGGCGCATATAGTTGGCCTCTGTCACGCGCACATAATGATCCTCTGACGCCTCGATCAGGTCGGTCGCCGTGGTCGGAAAGACCAGCGCAAACGGGCTGCCCTGAACGATAACAACCACCTTGCCTTCCGCCAGCATGGCGGCGGCGCGATCCGGGCGCTCAGTCTTTAAGGTATGCGTCACCGGGAAAAAGGTGTCCTCCTCCATCAGCATATCGATATCCCCGGTAGAGAAGATATAAGACACGTCAATATTGCACAGTCGGCGGCGCACCTCGTCCACCAATTTTTGATTGGTTACCCCGCGCAGATATAAAATGCCGCACGGGGTCTGACTTTCCTTGCCGACATCTACCTTTTCCGCAATCAGATCCGGGGTTTTCAGTATTTTGCGGATCAGCGCAAGATTGGTCATGATGACCTCATTAAACGCCTCCTGCGGGCCGGAAAGGCTGGATTCTAAGATCGGCTGCCCCACATCCCTGCCGCCCCAGTTCTTGACATCTGCCGCGAAAGCACAGTCGCAGCCATCGACGAATACCAGACAGTGCCCAAAGGCGGTATCGGTGATGGCGGATTCAAAATCCTCATCGATGGTTAAAGGGCCAAAGGGTGTCATCTTTTCAAAAATAGTCTCACGGCGCGGTGCAGACAATGGCTCCGGCACGCCGCTTTGCAGCAGACTGCGCATAATATCACGGTTGATAAAGGTTTTGTCTGTCATTCCGTCATAAAAAATTAAAAAGCCGTCCGCATAGCCATCTTCAAAACGCACCTTAAAATCACGGATCACAAAATCAAAATTTTGTTCCGCACAGAATCGTTTTTCGATGTAGCGACGACTTTCGGCAAGGTCTGCCGTAATCTTTTTTTGCCCCACGATGGTCACCCTCTCCCAAAAAAGCTGCATACAACTTCTTTCGGTTAGGATTCCCACGGATTCCAAAAACTATACCGATTGAAAAATATTTTCCGTTCTATGTTGCTATTTATGCACCGCGCTAGTGCTTTTTGCGGTACTGCGCCGGGGTCTTTCCGTATGTTTCCTTGAATTTTCGGCGGAAAAAGCTATCGTTTTGATAGCCGACCTGCTCAATAATTTCGGCGACCGCAAGATCACTCTCCCGCAGGAGCTTGGCCGCACGCGCCATTCTGACCGACTGGACATACGGGGTAAAGCCCAGGCCGGTGCATTTTTTGATCAGTCCCGGTGCGGAAAAATAGGAATAGTTAAAGTGCTTTGCCAGACCTTTGAGTGTAACGTCCTTTAGATGCTCGCTGACGTACTTTTCCAGCTTTTGCCGCATTACCGCGATATCGTCAACACGCACGGCTGCCTCCTCCATCGTA
>URTH01000256.1 GCA_900550775.1 uncultured Eubacteriales bacterium
CTTTGTTTGGAGAATTTTATGTTGTGATTGACCGAAAGGCCGGGACGGCGATGACCTATACCAAGAGCGGCGAATTAAAGGCAACGACCGATATATCCAAAGCGAGCGGCGCTGTTTCGGGCATTGTTTTAAGACACCAGATACCGAAAACGGGATATATTGTTTTGGACTATGTTAAAATGTATGAGGTAAGCGATGCCTGTGAAATCAAGAATGCAAAAAGCGTCGCGCCGGATCATCTGGAACTTGCGTTTTTGTACCCTGTCGTTCCTGAGGAAACGAATATTGCAGATTATTTGTCCATTGACAATGCATCCATCGAAAGTGCAATCAAAAACTCGTCGGGAAGCTACACAGTAACATTAAGCACGCCGCTTGACTTTAACACCGCGGGTATGCTTAAAATCACCGGGCTGCCGATGAAGTACACGACAGAAACAATCAACAAGAAAATCCCGTTTGCGGTGCAGGACGGAAAGACGGATGTGATTCTTTATGATGACGTGTCATCAGAGGCGCTGCCGTACTCTTTTTACGCAGATTCTGCCAAAACACTGGTAGTGCGCGATAATGAGAATCGAATAATGACCGTAGATAATAAAGAAGCCGGCTATTCTTCTTTTTCATTTACGCCAAAAGGGTTGGGAGAAAAATACATCATTGATTTAAGACAAAGGTGCAGTTATTTTGGATTTAATTATGTAAGGCAATACTTTGGTGCAAAAAGTGTGTGTTTTATAGAGAATATTTCCAATCAGGGCTGGACAAATATGAGAATATTTGTGAATCTGAAAGACAATACATACAGCAGTTATATCGACGACCGGCATATCAGGACGAACGTGATTTTGGAAGGCAAAACGGCGGATGAGCTTATGAAATTATACGCGATTATGAGCTTTAACATGTATTCCAGAACCGGTGGAAAAAACCAGTTTAAATATGTTGCGGTATACAATGCACCCGATTATTTTTCAGCGCAGGTGAAGGAGACCGGTAAGGATGATGCAATTATAACATTCAGCGTTCCCGTTGATGACACATCATTGAATGCATCCACCGTGAAGGTTGACGGTACGGGAATCAAAAGCATCATTCCCTGTAATGACGGAACCAATTCTTACCGAATCAATTTTTCGCAGCCATTGCGGTTTCCGCATCAATATTTATTAACCTTAAACAATGTAAAACCACTTCATGCAGAGTACAGAGATTTAAGCAAGACATTTTATATCACGGCGAAGGAGCCTTCGCTGTATATAAAGGAAGCCGGGTATTTTCAAGGCGATAAGGAGATTGTCCCCTCAGATACGGCAAAGTCCTTTTCTGTTCGGGGCGTCATCCATGCAGACGATTCTGTAATAACAGAAGATGATCTGGTGGAGGTATGTACGGCGGTATATGTAAAGGATGAGAAAGACAGGCTCTCCATGGATTCAATTACGACAGAACGCGTGATGATCGTGAAGGGAAAACAGGAATATGATTTTGAGGTTCACGTTTTTCCCACATCGGTTTTCACGGATAAAGAGGTTATTGTTAAAAACTATATTTTGAAGAACAAAAAAATGCTGAACGATTAAGGAGGTTATGCTATGAAAAATATCATAAGGGGTTTGATGTTAGCGGTAATATTTACGGCGTGCTTGTATATCCCGGCGAATGCGCAGGTCTATGAGGATGCAAACGGCTATATCTATTATGACGATTTTAAAACGGCGCCCGATGCGGAAAAGGGCGAAACGGAGTTTTCTTCGCCGTTGAATCTGACAAGGCAGCCGGACGGCGGTTTGAAAATTTCAAATGACGATATTGACGATCAGTATTTTCGGTCCTCAAAAAACCTGAAAACGCCAACAACTGCGGATCGGGTTATTATGGAATATTCGATCCGTAATCCGGAGGATAAGACTTGGATGAGTTATGCCTTTAAACTTGTGATCGGCGGCCAGGAGTATTTTCTTTTTGACCAGTATACAAACGGGTTTCGGAATGCTTTGTTTGGAGAATTTTATGTTGTGATTGACCGAAAGGCCGGGACGGCGATGAC